>CAYYOY010000263.1:0-2614 GCA_964473265.1 uncultured Oscillospiraceae bacterium | reverse complement strand
CCTCTCGTTCTGCTTGCTTGCCGGCAGTTTTCAATAGCTTTAGTATTTCCTATGCATTCGCCTGTATTTGCAGGTTGCAGCACCTTTGCTGCTACCTATTTTAACATGAAAAAAGGGTGTGGAAAAGCAGGCACGAGAAATAATTTGCGCTGTAGATAGGCAAAATTAAGCCTTATTTTTTATTTAAGATTTTTTTGGGATAATTTGCTTGTAAAAAAGGCTTGCTTGTAACGTAAGGTAATGAGTTATACTAGCAGCAGGAGGTGGTTGACCATGAAAAACCACAAGGCTATTCCGTCGGGGTATATGACCGTAGGCGAGCTTGCTAAAAAAATGAATACGACCGTACGTACTCTGCAGTACTACGATAAAGAAGGGCTGCTTTCGCCCTCGGCTGAAAGTGAGGGCGGCCGCAGGCTATATAGCCAAAAGGATATGGTGCAACTACACCAAATTCTTTCCATGAAGTATTTGGGGTTCTCTCTGGATGACATTAAAAACCGCTTAATCGCCTTAGATACTCCTGCCGAGGTTGCCGAGGCACTTACCCAGCAAGCCGACGCAATTCGAGAAAAAATAGAGGCACTCAACCAAGTGCTGGTAGCCATTGAGGCACTAAAGGCCGAAACTCAGCGCATGCAGGCGGTAGACTTTGGCAAATATGCCGACATTGTGGCACTTTTACAGCAAAAAAGCAGCGGCTATTGGGTGGTAAAACATCTGGATGAAAAAATGCTTTCGCACGCCAAGACCCACTTTACCCATGAAAGCGGCCAAGCCATATTTCAAACCTGGCAGCAGTTATGCCAAGAAATTGCCAAGCTGCAAATGCAGGGCAAAGCACCCGGCAGCGAACAAGGCCAAGCCGTAGCAAAACAGTGGTGGGATATGGTGCTGCAGTTCACCGGGGGCGACATGAGCCTCCTGCCCGAACTTATGAAATTTGCGGAAAACAAAGAAAACTGGGACGAGCAGTGGGAGCAAAAGCAGGCACTGGCCGAAGATTTTATTAAGCAGGCAATGGAAATTTATTTTACGCGGCTGGGGCACAACCCCTTTGTGCAGGAACCCGTTCAATAAAAAAATAATACTTATCGGAGGAAAATTATGAACACCCAAGCAAACCAAAACGCCCGGTTCATTGTACGGGCAACTATAATTCACATACTCACATACATCCTGTGCGGCCTTATTTTTTCTACTCTTTTTAATTACCAAGAGCTTTTTGCCCTGGGCAACGCAAAATATTTCATGCGGGATATGAGCTCGCTAAGCTCGGTAATAGGCCCTGCCGTGCAGGTGGTGCGCGGTGCGCTGTTTGGCTTTGTGCTGTTGTTGGTAAAAGATAGCGTGCTGGGCAAACCCTATGCCTGGTTGCGGCTGTGGGCAATTATTGCCATAGTGGGCATTATTAACACCCCCGGGCCTGCACCCTTTTCAATTGAAGGCGTTATTTACACCCAGCTGCCATTGGAATTTCACCTAAAGGGCGCGCCCGAAATTCTGTGCCAAACGCTGCTGTTCTCTATTTTTGTTACCAAGCAAAAGGGCGAAAGCAAGTTGAAACTTGCCGGGCCGGCGAAAACAGCGCTGAATGCTACTATTATTGCCGGTGTAGGTTTTTCGCTTTCTGGCATTGTGCTGGCGCTCCTTATTGGAGCCGATTTTATGGCAGGCGCTACCGATATGCTGGCCTTCGCGGTAATGTTTGTGGCAATGGTTGTGGTATTTTTAGCCACACGCTACATGTCCACCGGAAGCGCGGTGGGTAAGCTGGTGTATTACGGTATATGCTACCTAGCCCTTGCGGTGCTGCCCACGGTGTATAACTTTCTTTCAAATTCGCCCTTTCAATCTTGGCTTTCTCTTATAGTTAGCGCCCTGCCGGTGGCAGCAATTGCTTTCTACAGAGAAAGCAAGCTGTTTGATAAGCAGGCATAAGGTATTGGCATAGTAGTTAGGCAGCAAAGCACCTGCGCAAGGCGGGCTTTGCTGCCTAATGCTGTTTATAAAAGGTTGTGTTTACTTCAGCTTGTGCTATAATAAAAAGGCCGTTCTGCCGTCTTGTGGCAAAAGGTATGCAACTACTGTTGCCTGCGCTGGCAGGCGCTATTTTACTTAGGGGGCTGGCAAAAACAATGGGCATTGAAAGCGTGCGTGAACACCTTAGCCGCTATGGGCTTGTAAATAAAATTTTAGAATTTGATGTTTCCAGCGCCACGGTAGATCTTGCCGCTAAGGCTCTGGGCTGCCAGCCCGGCCGCATTGCCAAAACCCTTTCGTTTATGCTGCAAGAAGGCTGCATACTCGTTGTAGCGGCGGGCGATGTAAAAATAGACAACGCCAAATACAAGCAAGCCTTTGGCGCAAAGGCTAAAATGCTTTCACCCGAAGAAGCCATTACCCTTATTGGCCATGCGGTAGGCGGGGTGTGTCCCTTTGGTATAAACCCCGGGGTGCAAGTATATTTAGATACATCCCTAAAGCGCTTTCGCAGCGTTTTTCCCGCCTGCGGCAGCGCCAACAGCGCCATAGAGCTTACCCCGGACGAACTGGAGAGCTGCTGTGCCGCCACTGGCTGGGTGGATGTTTGCAAGCCGATGCAGCAGCAGGT
>CAYYOY010000262.1:0-2643 GCA_964473265.1 uncultured Oscillospiraceae bacterium | reverse complement strand
TTTAATACGGCTCTGGCCATCGGACTAAGTGTATGTATATAGCTTTTGAGCGTTTTCATTTTCGCCTCCTGTTTGTGGCTTTTTTCACCAGCATGTTTTTGCTTCATTTTTGCATAAATTTGTTAAAATAATTCTTGGGCATCAGTCTTATTTAGGATAACATTCACCAGGCTTGTATGCAATGCAAAAATATTACCATGGCAAAATTCGCTGCCCGCATTTGGCCATGGAAGACAGAAGGTGAGCCTTTGTTTGCAGGAATTTCCACTGCCTGCCTGTACCCAATGGAAACCGAAAAAGCCTTACAGGCTCTAATAGCCCAAGGTGTGCGAAAGCTGGAAGTGTTTATAAATGCTGCCTGCGAGCTGGAAAGTGGCTTCGTTGCCCGCCTTTTGCAAACCATGGTAGACGGTGGTGCGGAAATTATTGCAATACATCCACACACCTCGGGCGATGAAGGCTTTTGGTTCTTTGGAGAATACCAGCGCCGCTTTGATGATGGGCTAGAGGCCTATAAGCGCCTTTTTGAAGTGTCGTCCCGGCTGGGTAGCCGTATCGTAATTTTCCATGGAGCGGGCCGCAACTACACCCTGCCCATAGAAAGCTACGCAGAGCGGTATAGTATTCTTCTGCAGGCTGCAAAGCAGCAGGGTGTGCAGCTTTGCCATGAAAACGTTGAACGTAGCCGTAGCCGCAGCCCAGAATTCTTCTACCAGCTGCGCCGCTTGCTGCCCGAGGCAGGTTTTGTACTAGATGTAAAACAGGCCATTCGTGCTGCCTGTGCGCCAGAGGAAATGCTAGAAGCCATGGGCCATGCCGTTCGCCATGTACACATTAGCGATAGCACACCGGAACACGACTGCCTGCCGGTGGGTAAGGGCAGTTTTGCTTTCGATGGCTTATTGTATCGCTTGCGTAGCCTGGGTTACACCGGTGCGCTTATGCAAGAGGTTTACCGCCCCAGCTTTGCTGCATTACCGGAACTTGTGCAAAGCTACGATTTTCTGCAAAAAATGCTGTAACTGCTGCTAAAGAATTCGACATCTTTCGTCATGCTCTCCCAGCACTCACGGTTGTCGGCAGTATAAGAAAAACCGAATGTACAGCGCGTAAAATTGCCTGTCGAAGTTTGTCGAAAGGTATTTTTGTAATTCGTTTCAAGACGTATTATAATTGCTACATAGGGTGCACACCTACCACCCCAGACGCAGATTGTTTGGAGTATTGACATCAATGACAGCAGGAGGGACAGAATTATGAAACGAAACAACATCACAGCAAGACTGGCATTGCCTAGACGTGCCGCAATTATCTACACCACCACAGCTTCCACCTTTGAAGATACTGCTGTATATGGCTTAGCCGGCCACAATGTTGCAGGCCGGCTGGTCGTAGCGCTGGAGGATATTTCGCCAGACCGGGCCTTTGTGGAAAATTTGGCTGAACGCTGCAATGCTTTGGGCGTTTCGGCACTGCACTTTCGTGATATTGTGGAGGACGCATTGGCCGGATGTTACTAAGGCATTAAGCAACGTGTTGCGTTGTTTATCGGGAATAGGCAACGCAAGCTAAATTTGTAGTAGGGCTCTGTGCTCATGGGGCCCAAAGCAACCTGCGCGCCCTGCGCCGGGCTGCTTCGCAACCAGGCGGCCGCCTACGGCGGCCAGCAAGCCCCCAAGGCAAATGGCCGTACGGCTATTTGCCTTGGGGGCTTGCTGCAGGGCGGAAAAGGCCACGGGGGCTTTGTTTGCAATCTACTACTGCTCAGCCACCCCAAAAGCCCATTCACTTATAAACTACCAGGTGGTTTTATAAGCAGCAAGCTTTGGCTACTGGCATGTAAAGGACATAAGTGCAAGATTGCATGTGTAAATACACCTGTAATCTTGCATTGTGCCGCCCACTGGTGTACAATTTACTAAAAAATATCTACCGGTAGGGAACAGTACCTGCCGGGGAAGAGGGGCTGGCTATGCTTACATTGGATAAAATTTACCACGCCTCGCAGGTGCTTAGAAGTGTGGTGCGCAACACCGACGTAATTTTCTCACCGTCGCTTAGCAAGAACAGTCAGGTTTACTTAAAAAGCGAAAATCTACAGCTTACCGGTTCCTTTAAAGTTCGTGGGGCCTGCTACAAAATTTCGCAGCTAAGCCCTGAAGAACAGCGGGCAGGCGTAGTGGCTTGCTCGGCCGGCAACCACGCCCAGGGTGTGGCATTGGCAGCCCAAAAGCAGGGCATAAAGGCCACCATTTGCATTCCTTCGATAGCGCCGCTTTCTAAAATAGAGGCCACCCGAGCCTATGGCGCAGAGGTGGTGCTGGTAGATGGCGTCTACGATGATGCCTACGCCAAAGCCTGTGAAATTGCCGAAACCCAGGGTGGCACTTTCATCCACCCCTTTGACGACGTTGCGGTAATGGCCGGGCAGGGTACCATTGGCCTGGAACTGCTGAACCAGCTACCCGAAATGGATGCCCTAGTGGTGCCCATTGGCGGCGGCGGCCTTATTGCCGGTGTGGCCTTCACCATTAAGCACCTTAAGCCCGATTGTAAGGTGTATGGCGTGCAAGCAGCCGGTGCACCCTCTATGCAGCAGGCACTGGCGCATAAGCAGCTGGAAGAGTTACCCAGTGTGGCCAC
>CAYYOY010000261.1:0-2669 GCA_964473265.1 uncultured Oscillospiraceae bacterium | reverse complement strand
CCACCAGGCTGTTGTTACATCTGCCAAACCTGTAGTCTTTAAGTACCTAGCCCAGCACCCGCCGCTGCAGGCTGCGCAGGCGGCGTAGGGGGCCTTCTTCCACACGGCCAAGCATATCGTGCATTTCCTGGTAGACGGTAAACAGCTCTTCGTAAACCGCTACATTTTCAGGAATGGGGGTGTAGACACACTTGGGTGGCTTAACCATTGCTTCTACCGCCTGCTCGTAGGTGTCGTACCCACCGGCGGCACTGCCTGCCGCTACCGCCGCAAACATGGCGGTGGAAAGAGCCGAGGTTTGCTTAATGGCGGTTACCTTAATGGGCATATTGAGCACATCGGCATAAATTTGCATTACCACCGGGCTCTTGTGCGCCAGGCCGCCACAGGCGTAAATTTCTTTTACCGGCACCCGGTACCGGGCAAACTGCTCCATAATGACACGTGTGCCAAAGGCGGTGGCTTCAATAAGGGCACGGTAAACTTCTTCGGCGCGGGTGGCCAGCGTAAGGCCCATTACCAGACCGGTAAGGTCGGTATCCTGCAGAATGCAGCGGTTGCCGTTCATCCAGTCTAGCGCCAGTACGCCGCTTTGGCCTGCCTTTAAAGTAGCGGCCTTGTCGTCCAGCAGCTTCTGAATTACCACACCCTCGGCCTTGGCTTGCTCGTGGTATGCCGGCGGCACCATGCTACGGCAGAACCAATCGAAAATATCGCCCACGGCACCCTGGCCTGCTTCGTAGGTGTAGAGGCCGGGCATAATGCCGTCCTTGTACACACCAAACATGCCGGGAATGTTCTCCTTGGTTTCAGACATCATCATGTGGCAGGTGGAAGTGCCCATTACAAAGGTCATTACATTGGGCTTAATTACACCGCCACCAGGCAGCGCACAGGCTGCGTCGGCATGGGCCACACAAACAGGGGTACCGGCTGCCATGCCCAGCTTGGCCGCCATTTCGGCAGTAAGCTCGCCGGCCTTGGAACCCACCTGTAAAATGTTGTGCAGGTGCTTTTCTTCCACAATGTTTTCCAGCCGGGGGTCGAGCCCTTTAAAAAATTCCTTGCTGGGGAAGCATTGCTCTTCGTTGTTATACAGCCCCTTGGCTGCGGCAAGCACACCGCTGCGGGCAATTTTACCAATAAGCTTGTACACAACATAATCGCCAGCTTCAATGAAAGTATAGGCGCTCTGGTAAATTTCTTCATCCTTTCTAAGTACTTCCCAAATTTTAGGGAAGAACCATTCGGAAGAAGCTTTGAAGCCGTAATCGTCCAGCAAGGGGAGTTTGTTTTTAGAAACGTATTCGGTAATGGCCTGCGCCTCTTCGTGGGCGGTGTGGTTTTTCCACAGCTTTACCCAAGCGTGGGGACGGTTGCGAAACTGGGGCAGCTGGCAAAGCACATTGCCCTGTTCATCCATGGGCATTACGGTGCAGGTTGTAAAATCCACCGCCAGGCCAACAACATCCTCAGGTGCCAGGCCGGCCTGCTTCATCACCGAGGGAATACAGTGGTTGAGTGCGCGTAGGTAGTCGTCGGGGTCTTGCAGCGCCCAGCTAAGGCCGTGCAGCTTTAGGCCGCTTTCGGGCAACGTATCGGTAATAACGCCGTTGGAGTATTCATAAACCTCCTCGGCCAGCACCTCGCCGTCCCGTACACGAACCAGCACCGCCCGCATAGAAAGCGTGCCGTAGTCGCAGCCTATGGTATATTTTTCTGCCATATTACCATCCCCCTTTTGGAGCTATACTCTCAATTTACAAAGAAAGCCGCAGCGGCCTTTACTGCTTTGGCATATTTGCCTTAAGCAGGCGGCCGGCTGCGGCCTATCCCTGAATTAAAGCGTTTCGCGGAACTTCTTCACTTTATCCATAAAGGCGGTTACACGGGCGGGGTCTACCTTGTTGGCAAACTTGCCGTCCACCTTAAAGGTTGTGCCTACCACTGCGCCGTCGGCAATGCTGAGCTGGCGCTCAATGTTTTCCAGGCGGCAGCCGGTGTTTGCGAATACCACAGTTTCGGGTACAGCGTCCTTCACCTGCTTGAGCACGGCGGAATCGGTTTCGCTACCTGCGGTAAGGCCAGAAACGCACAGGGCATCGGGCAGGTTGTTGAAGACGGTGGAACGGGCAACCTCAATAATATTGCGGTCGGCCAGGTAGCGTGCAGCTTCCGGCACAATGTTGAAGAGCAGCTTTACGTTTTCTGCCCCAATGCGGCGCTGATGACGAATTACTTCGCCGCAGTTGGTGTTCCACAGGCCAAAATCGCTGGCGTATACGCCGGTGAAAATTTCACGCACATATTTTGCGCCAGTGGCCATGGCAAGGTCGATCGATTTGTAAGGGTCCCAAAGCACGTTTACACCGTGGGGAACTTTAATGTAGGGCATAAGCTGGCCGATTACACGCGCCATAGCTGCTACAGTTTCGGTTTTTACATCGGTAAGGTAGGGCAGGCTAAATTCGTTGGAGAACATTACGCTATCCACGCCGCCATCCTGCAGGCCCTTCAGCTCATTGTAGGTGAGCTCGTATACCTTTTCCATGCCTCCATCCTTATCGAAGTAAGGGTCACCCGGCATGGGGGGCATGTGGCACATGGCAACAATAGCCTTTTCTGTTCCAATAATCTCTTGAGCAAATCTTAAGGCCTTAGCCGTGGAC
>CAYYOY010000260.1:0-2681 GCA_964473265.1 uncultured Oscillospiraceae bacterium | reverse complement strand
GCCCCCGGTAGAGAATTCCCCAGCCGGGGACTTCTCTACCGGGGGCTTTGCGCCGGCTTTGCCGGCTGGCCGGGCTGCTGTGCAGCCCGGCGCCCAATGTGCGGCCCACGCCGCTTGCCGGCGCGGGCTGTAGGCCGGGCCTAGGCCTTGTTGCTGCGCCGGCCGCCCAGGTAAAGGTAGCCTGCCGCCGAGCCCGCCAAGCATATCGCCACAAAATAGAGGAACATGGGGTTTTGTATGCCCGCCACTAAAATAAACACAGCGCCTACGCAGGCCAGCACAGGCACAATCACACCGCTCCAAATGCCCTTAATTTCCCCCTTGCGCCACAGCCGCAGCACCTGCAGGTAGAGCACAATTAAGAAAAAGTTATTCATTACAATGGAAATTTCAGAAACGTCGGAGTTAGGCAACAGGCCAAACTTCATAGTAAGGTAGTGGATACCCCACCACACAGCGCACACAACCGCCACCAGCACTGCCGAAGCAACCGGCATGCTGGTTTTCTCATTCAGGCGGCGCAGCTTGGCCGATCCGGGCAGCATATCGCGCAGCGCCAGCGAATAGGGCAGACGAATAAGCCCCATGAGTATGCCGTTCACCGTGCCCATTACAGATACAATAATAAGCACCAACACAATCTTTGCGCCCCAAGCCCCAAACACGCTGGTGGCCATTAAATCTACCGCCGCATCTTTCAGCGCCAGCACCTGCTCGGGCCCTATATACATGCTTACACCCACAAAATACATTAGGTAGGCAATAAGCACAAAAATAGGCGAAAAAACCAGCGCCCGGGGCATGTTGCGCCTGCTGTCTTTCACTTCGTGCGCAATGCTGGTGGCAATGGTCCAGCCGTCAAAAGAAAATGCCACCGGGCCAATGGCCGCCAGCCAGGCAAAGCCAATGCCGCCGGCTGCCGCATTTATTTGTGTGGGGTTGGCAAAGGCTGCGCCGGGGTTGCCCCACACTAAGCCTGCAACGGCCAACATAAACAACGGCAGCAGCTTAAGAACCGTAGCTAGGTTTTGAAAAATGCCCCCAAACCTGGGCGAAAGGGTGTTGTAAACAAAGCAAAGAAAGCACCAGGCAGCGCCAATGAGTATCTGCCGTTCCAGCATGGGCTGCCAGCCGAAAAGAATTTCCATATAAATGCCCGTTACCCACGAAACCACCACCCCAATGGTGGGCAGGTAAATAAAGCTTTGGAACCACCCCAGGCCGGCGGCCAGGCGTGGGCTGGCAAATTCTTCGGTGTAGGTTATAATGCCGCCCGGGCGTTCGGTGCGGGCCGAAAGCTGCGAAATAGCCAAACTGCCGAAAATAATGCTGATAGCCGCCAGGCAGAACACAATAGCGCCCAACAGCACATCTCCGCCGGTGTAGGCCAGGATGTTGTCGGTCTTAAAGAAAATGCCCGAACCAATTACAATACCCACAATCATGGTAACTGCGGTGAATAGGCTGTAGCGCTTTTTCATTTCAGACATAGTATACACTCCTTTTGCTCTATAATATGGCACCGGCGCGTCACGCCACTACGAGAGCTCGCCAAGGCTGCAGGCTTTCAGGTAAGCGTGAATAAAGCCGTCCAGGTCGCCGTCCATTACGGCGGAAATGTTGCCTACCTCGTGGCCGGTGCGGTGGTCTTTCACCATGGTATAAGGCATGAAGACATACGAACGAATCTGGCTGCCCCATGCAATGTCCTTCTGGTCGCCTTTAATATCTTCTATTTTGTCCAAATGTTCACGTTCTTTTATCTCTATCAGCTTAGAACGCAACATTTTCATGGCAACCTCGCGGTTTTGGTGCTGGCTGCGTTCGTTTTGGCAGGCAACCACAATGCCGGTGGGCAGGTGGGTGATGCGGATGGCCGATTCGGTTTTGTTCACATGCTGGCCACCCGCGCCGCCGCTGCGGTAGGTGTCTACACGCAGGTCTTCATCGCGGATGTCTACCACCAGAGCGTCGTCAATTTCGGGCATAACCTCCAGCGAAGCAAAGGAAGTATGCCGCCTGCCAGAAGAATCGAAGGGCGAAATACGCACCAGACGGTGCACCCCGGCCTCACTTTTTAAATAGCCGTAGGCATTTGCGCCTGTAACCAGAATAGAAGCGCTTTTTAGGCCGGCTTCATCGCCGTCCAAATAGTCCAATATCGTGTAACGAAAGCCCCGGCGCTCGGACCAACGGGTGTACATGCGGTAGAGCATCTCGGCCCAATCTTGCGCTTCGGTGCCGCCCGCACCGGCATGAAAGGTTAAAATGGCATTTTTACCGTCATATTCGCCCGAAAGCAGCGTAGCAAGGTTCATGGCCTCCAACTGCTGCGAAAGCTGGATAAAGCCCTCGCTGGCCTCGGGGTACACGCTGGCTTCATTTTCTTCCAGCCCCAGCTCTACAAGTGTAAGGGTATCGTCAAACAAAACAGCCAGCTTGCGGTATTCACCCAGTTTATCCTTCAGCTGGCTAATGCGCTGCAAAACCTCTTGCGAGGCTTGTCCGCTTTCCCAAAAGCCCGCCTGCATAGTGCGCTCTTCCAGTTCGGCCAGCTCGCGTTCCATGCGGGTACAGCCTATGGCTTGGGCCAGTTCTTCCACCTGGGGCTTTAAGCCCAACAGCTGTAAGCGCAGCTCTTCCAGCTCCAGCATATCTCACTCCCCACCCAGCCCGGGGCT
>CAYYOY010000259.1:0-2687 GCA_964473265.1 uncultured Oscillospiraceae bacterium | reverse complement strand
GGGCTGTGGGCACGAAATTATGCTGCCCAGGCTAAAATGCGAAAAAAATATTAAAAAGATTATCCGTGCAGGGCAGGAGGACAGCACATGTTCCACAAGCTAAAGGCGGCTGAAGACCGCTATGAGGAAATTAACCGGCAGCTTATGTCGCCGGGCATTGTAAACGACCAGGCGCTTTACCGTTCGCTAATGCGGGAATACAAAAGCCTTACCCCCATTGTGGAAAAATACCGCGCCTATGCGGCCGCGGTAAAAGGCATGGAGGAAGCCCGCGAGCTGCTCAACGAAGGCGGGCTGGAGCGCGACTTCCGCGAAATGGTAGAAGAAGAATACTCCACCTGCCGTGCGCAGACCGAAAGCTTTGCCGAAGAATTAAAGATATTGCTGCTGCCCCGCGACCCCAACGACGAAAAGAGCGTTATTGTGGAAATTCGCGGTGGCGCAGGCGGAGAAGAAGCCGGCCTGTTTGCCGCTTCGCTTTATCGCATGTACAGCATGTATGCGGAAAGCATGGGCTGGAAAACCGAAATGCTGGATGCCAACGCCACCGAACTGGGTGGCTTTAAAGAAGTTAGCTTTGCGCTGGAGGGCGAAGGTGCCTATTCCCGCCTCAAGTTTGAAAGCGGTGTGCACCGTGTGCAGCGTGTGCCCGAAACCGAAGCCTCGGGCCGTATACACACCTCTACCGTAACGGTGGCCGTGCTGCCCGAAGCCGACGAAATTGAGCTGGAAATTAACCCTGCCGACCTGCAAATTGATACTTACCGCGCAGGCGGCGCAGGTGGCCAGCATGTAAACAAGACAGAATCGGCTATCCGCATTACCCACCTGCCCACCGGCACGGTGGTGGAATGCCAGGACGAACGCAGCCAGCACAAGAACAAAGATAAGGCTATGAAAATTCTGCGGGCGCGTCTATACGAAAACCTTTGCCGCGAGCAAACCGATAAAATTGCCGCCGAGCGTAAACTGCAGGTGGGCACGGGCGACCGTAGCGAACGCATCCGCACCTATAATTTCCCCCAAGGCCGCATGACCGACCACCGCATTGGCCTAACGCTCTATAAGCTGGATGCCATTATGAACGGCGACCTAACCGAGATGGTAGATGCACTCATCACTTTCGACCAGGCCGAAAAGCTCAAAGCCAGCAGCGATTAACCTGCCAAGGCCTGTTTCCCATTTGCCTGCGTGCAGGCGAAATTTTGCTAACAACCGTGCAGGCAGTGCCTGCCGCTAAAGGAACGGAATTCATGCAAACACAACTGCTCTCAGGCCCGGAGGCTCCCGCCCGGGCCGCAAGGCTACTGGCCGCCGGTGAACTGGTCGCCATTCCTACTGAAACGGTATATGGCCTGGCCGCCAACGCGCTGGATGCGCAGGCCGTGGCCAAAATTTTTGCCGCCAAGGGCCGCCCGCAAGATAACCCCTTAATTGTGCACATAGCCAGCCTCGCCCAACTGGAGGAATTAACCTGCCATCTGCCGCCACAAGCACTTGCACTGGCCCAGGCCTTTTGGCCCGGCCCGCTTACGCTGGTGCTACCCAAAAGCGAGCCTGTACCCACGGTTACCACCGGCGGCCTGCCCAGCGTGGCAGTGCGCATGCCCGCGCACTCCATGGCGTTGGAGCTGCTTTCGGCCTGCGGGCTGCCGCTGGCCGCCCCTTCGGCCAACCGCTCGGGCAGCCCCAGCCCCACCACCGCACAGCACTGCATGGCCGATTTATCGGGCCGCATTGCCGCCGTGCTAGAGGGTGGCCCCTGCCGGGTGGGAGTGGAATCTACCGTGCTTTCGCTGGTAACGCCGGTGCCCACCCTGCTGCGGCCGGGCGCCGTAACGCCCGATATGCTGCGCGGGGTGCTGGGCGAGCTCGAAGAGCACCCCAGCCTTACCAAAGAATTGCAGCCCGGGCAGGCAGCCGCCTCGCCCGGCATGAAGTACCGCCACTATGCCCCGTGCGCGCAGGTAACACTGCTGCAGGGCGATGCTGCTGCCTTTGGCCGCTACCTTGCCCAACAGGCCGAGCCGGGGGTGTATGCCTTGTGTTTTGAGGAAGATATTCCCCACCTGGGTAACACCCCCTATTTGTGCTATGGTGCAAAAGCCGATGCCGCCGCCCAGGCCGCAGGCCTTTTCGCGGCGCTACGCCGGCTGGATGAACTGGGCGCACAGCGGGTGTATGCCCATTCCCCCACTGCTCATGGCCTTGGCCTGGCGGTGTACAACCGGCTGTTGCGCGCGGCCGGCTTTCGGCAAATTGAATTGCAAGCAAGCGAGGATGCGTTATGATACTAGGGCTAACAGGGCAAACGGGTGCTGGAAAAACCACTGTAAGCCAGCTTTTGGCCGAACAGGGTTTTGCCATAATAGATGCCGACGAAGTGGCACGCCAGGTGGTGGCGCAGGGCACAATTTGCCTGGCAGAACTGGCTATGGAATTTTCAATTGAAATTCTTTTGGCCGACGGTTCGCTCAACCGCCGCAAGCTGGCAGAAATTGTATTTGGCAATAAAGATAAGCTACGCCGTTTAAATGAGATTATTTTTCCATATATTATAAGAGAGCTGGAAAGCCGCATTGCCCAGCTGCGCGAGGCCGGCCAGTGCAACATTGTGCTGGACGCCCCCACGCTGTATGAAAGCAAGGCCGATGTGTTTTGCGACGCTGTAATTGCCGTGGTGGCCG
>CAYYOY010000258.1:0-2705 GCA_964473265.1 uncultured Oscillospiraceae bacterium | reverse complement strand
CGTCTGCAGCAAAATACACAAAGATATCTTTGTATATTTTATAAAGAATTTTTGAAAAAAACTTTTCATTCGCTGGTTATTATGCTAGAATGTGAATTGGGTGTTTTTGTAAATGGAGAAAGTTATATCCATTGTTTCGGGCAAAGGCGGCACAGGAAAAAGCACGGTGGCTGCCTTTTTGGGACAAGCCATGGCCAAACAGGGCCTGCATGTGTTGCTGGTGGAAATGGATGCCGGCTTGCGCTGCCTGGATATTCTAATGGCTATGGAAAAAACCGTGGTGTACGATTTAAGCGACCTGCTCGAAGGCCGGTGTAGCGCCATGCAGGCCACCCTGCTGCACCCACAGCTTAGCAATTTGCGCCTTATTTGCGCACCGCTGGCGGCCGACTACACCCCCGCCCCCGAAAGCTTTGCCGAATTTATAGAGGCCGTGTGCCCCCATTTCGATTGCCTGCTGCTCGATACCCCTGCGGGCATTGGCCCAGCCACCCGCCTTGCAACCCAGCTAAGCGACCTTGCCCTTATGGTAACCACGCCCGACCTTATAGCCGTGCGCGATGCGGCCAAAACCGCCGCCCTGTTGGCCCGCCCCGGCTTAGGCTGGCGGTTGCTCATCAACCGGGTTACAAGCCCGTTGCCTGCCCGCCCCGGCCTGGAAGACCTGGACGATGTAGTAGACGGCACTGGTATACAGCTACTGGGGGTTTTGCCCCACAGCCAAATTATTGCACAGGCCGGCACACTGGGCGAAATGCTGCCCGAAGGCAGCCTGGTAAGCCGAATTTTCCAGCGCATTGGGCAGCGCATTTGCGGAGAGAATTCCCCTCTGTTATACATATAGTATAAATTTGGGTGAACATACAAATCTTGCCTGAAAGGGAGAACCCATATGAACATTGCATTGATAGCACACGACAGCAAAAAAGAGCTTATGACACAATTTTGCATTGCCTACTGCGGCGTGCTTTCCCGCCATAACCTTTGCGGCACGGGCACCACGGCCCGCATTGTTGCCGAGGCTACCGGGCTTAATATACAGGGCTTTTTAAGCGGCACACACGGTGGCGACCAGCAGATTGCCTCGCGCATTGCCTGCAACGAAATAGACCTGCTGCTCTTCTTCCGCGACCCTATTAAGGTAAAGCCCGGCGAACCCAACGAGGCCAGCCTGCTGCGCCTTTGCGATGTGCACAACATCCCTGTGGCCACCAATATTGCCACCGGAGAAGCTCTCATCCACGCCCTGGAACGGGGCGACCTCGATTGGCGCGATATTGTGCGCCAGCAGGCCAACAACCGCTAAAGGCAAACCATGCGCCTGCCGGCCCGCAGCTATGCCTTCTGCATATATAGCAAAAGGCAGGGCTTGACAAATACGGGCAAATATTGTAAACTATTAAAGCTGTCGCATTTCCCAAGACAGCAGGTGCCGTAAGGCGTAAAGAGCGTTGCTCTGCCTGCCGAGGAAGAGCGTATCAAAGCAAAGCGCCTGGCGCAAAGTTTTGTATACTACTGCTCTTTCCGAGGTAAAGCTCGAAAAGAGCTTTTCTTTTTACACCAAAGCAAAACCAACAGGAGGTGAAAGAATTTGCCAAGCAACAAAGTATTGGAGCAAAAGCAGCAAGTAGTGGCCGACCTGAAAGCCAAGGTGGAAGGCGCGGTTGCCGGCGTGCTGGTGGACTACAAGGGCATTACCGTAGAGCAGGACACCAAGCTGCGTAAAGAGCTGCGTGAGGCCGGCGTGGAATACGCGGTGGTGAAGAACACCCTGCTGCGTTTCGCCACCAAGGGCACAAACTTTGAGGAACTGGAAAAGGTGCTGGAAGGCACAACCGCAATGGCCGTTTCGCAAGACCCCATTGCCGCCGCCAAAATCCTCACCAAGTTTGCAGACAATTCCAAAGGCAAGTTTACCATCAAGGCCGGCTTTGTCGATGGTCATGTAATCGATTCTGCCAAGGTCAACGAGCTGGGCAAGCTGCCTAGCAAAGAGCAGCTGCTCTCTATGCTGTGCAGCGCCCTACAGGGCAACCTGCGCGGTCTGGCTGTGGCTCTTAATGCCATTGCCGAAAAACAAGATGGCGGCGAAGCTGCCTAACCACAACAACACTGGGAGGTAAGAAAAATGGCTGATATTGCAAAGTTTATTGAAGAAGTTAAGGCTATGACCGTTCTGGAGCTCAACGAGCTGGTAAAGGCTATTGAGGAAGAATTTGGCGTTTCCGCCGCTGCTCCTGTAATGATGGCCGGCCCCGCTGCCGCTGCCCCTGCAGCCGAAGAGAAGACCGAATTCACCGTTGTGCTAACTGAAGCCGGCGGCAACAAGATGGCTGTTATCAAGCTGGTGAAGGAAGCTACCGGCCTGGGCCTGAAGGAAGCCAAAGACCTTGTAGACAACGCACCCAAGCCTATTAAGGAAGCCATTTCTAAGGATGCTGCCGATGAACTCAAGAAGTCGCTTGAAGAAGCCGGCGCAAAGGTAGAGCTTAAGTAAGCAGCGCTTGTTTGCAAGCCTGCCAAAGGCCCCCCAAGCAAACTGCCGTAGGGCAGCTTGCTTGGGGGGCCTTATTTGCGTCGGGGCCGGCCCGGGCAGGCCCCCACGCACCCCCACAAAAAACCCCGCCAAAACCCGCGCCGGCGGGCCCCCCCCCCCCCACAATTGGCAAGCCCCCCGGAGGGAATTACCCAGCCCGGGGCGTCTC
>CAYYOY010000257.1:0-2764 GCA_964473265.1 uncultured Oscillospiraceae bacterium | reverse complement strand
CCTGCCGCCCGCGCCGGCTACTTGCCTACAGCATTATTGCTTGTTGCTACGCGCGGGCGTACAGACGCAAGCAGAGGGATGGCATTCCCCCGTATGGGGGGAATGCCATCCCTCTGCCGCAAAACCGCTGCGCGGTTTTGCGGGCATGGCCGGGGCCTGCGGTGGCCCACGGCGGTGGGTGGTGAAGTAAGCGCTGTAATTCCGCTCCTGCGCTGGCTGCATCTAAGCGGCAAAAGGTTGTGCCAAGCTTACAGGTTCTGTATTATTCCTCACTCCAGTAAATCTCTATACTATCTCCGGGGGCAATGGTATCAAGGTAAGAGGCATTTTTCCCGTTCAGGCGCAAAACAATGTCGCCTTGGGGGTTGGCTGGGTCAATATCCACAAAGTTGAGCATATCTACAAACAGGTAGGGCATGCTGTCAAACTTGGGGGCCAGCTCCACTGCCTGGCCGTTCAGGCGTATCTGCATGCCGGGGGCATACGGCTCGTCCGGCAGGGGTTGTGGTTCTGGTTGGGGCTGTGGCTGGGTTTGAGGCTGCGGTTGGGCTGTAGCAGGCTGGGGGTGGGCTACGGCTTGGGCAGCGTCTGGCCCGCCTACAAGCACCGGCTGGGGTGCACGGCGGGTGCAGTGCACAACATCTCCGGGGCAAAGCTGCAGGCCGGGTTGGGCGGGCTGGCCGTTGCAAACCAGCTCGGCCTCCTCAGCGGGTATACCGGCTTGTCCACAAAGGGCCCCCAACGTATCTATACAAGTATATTCCACAACATCCCCGTTGGCCGCAAGCTGGCCGGGCAGGGCGGGCTGGCCGTTGCGCAGCAGCCTGCCACCGGCTTGCACCGAGCGCCCGTTCAAGGTTATGGTAAAGGGCTCTATGTAACCGCCAAAGCATTCTTCCAGCGTGGGGGCAGCGTCGCTGCCCGAAACGGCCGGCGTAATTTCAATACTGTCGCCCGCCTGAATGGGGCTGGATATATGTGCCAGCTTGCCGTTTACCGTAAGCTGTGCGTGGGTTGGGTAGCCACCGCGCACAACCTTCTTTTGGCCATTTAAAAGGACTGTAAGGCTCTTGCCAGAGCGCCCAATAATTTGGCTGTGCTGAAAACCACCAAAGAGCAGCGCGTCCATTACCGTAATGTTGTGGGCGCGAAAAAGGCGGGTTTTCTGTTTATTCAGGTAGACAAACAGCCCGTCACGCCCCTGCGAAAGCCCTGCCGTTATGGCAATGCCAAAGGGGGTGGCAAATTGAGGGTCGGCAATTTCGTGTTTGGCCACCACCATACGCTTCATGTAGTTGTTGCCGCCTACCGCTACCTTGTTGGGCTCCAGCCCCAGCAGAGCGGCAACTCGCTGGCAAAGCGTGGGCAGCTTGCTGCCACCGCCCACCAAAAACACAGCGGCAGGCGGGCGGTTGTTGGCCTCTAAAATCTTATCTACAATTTCATCGCAGAGCGTGTCTATGGCACCTTCCAGCACCTGCAACAGCTCCTGCTTGTTTATGGTGTAGTGGAAACCCAGTATGTCGGTATATTCAGTAGTATCGCCGGGCTCGGAAAGCGAAAGCTTCATCTGCTCGGCCGTTTCAAAGTCTACCAGATAGTGTTGTATAACGGCTTCGGTAACCTCGTCGCCCGCAACGGTGGCCATGTTATAGGCCACCACGCTGCCCTCGTCCGAAATGGCAATATCCGAAGTGCCGGCACCAATATCTACCAGTGCCAGGTTAAGCCGGCGCAGTTCTTTGGGCACAATGGCGTTCATGGCGGCAATGGGCTCCAGCGTAAGGCCGGTAATTTGCAGCCCGGCACCCGCCATAGCGCCGTAAAGGCTCTCTACTACCTCGTTGGGCAGAAAGGTGGCAATTAGGGTGGTGCGGGCCAGGTTACCGCGGTGGCCTATTAGGGTAGAAATGGGATAATCGTCTAAAAAATATTGCATAACCGAATGGCCCACGCAGTAAAACGCACTGTGCGAAGGGTCGGCAGTGGCGTTCATTTCTTCGCAGGCCTTGCTTATTGCACCAATTTCAAGCTCTTGCACGGTTTCGTTGGAAATTGGCTCGCGGTTATTCAGCTCCATTTCAAAGCTGGCGCGGCGGGTTTTTAGGGCGCGCCCCGCGGCGGCAACCTCTACCTGCTGCAGCGTAACGCCCAGGCGTTCCTGCAGCCTTTCGCGCACAAGGCCGGCCACACGGGCCACCTCATGAATATCTTCTATCTGGCCGTCTATCATGGCGCGCTTGCGGTGCTCCACGCTTTCCATGTCCAGCAGGTGGAAGGTTTCCCCCTGCTGAATGCCCACAATGCCAATAATGCTGCGGGTTCCAATGTCTAAAGCGAAAATTAGTTCGTTTTCCTTGCCTTTTACATCCGGCCTCGGCATGCTTTACGTCCTCCCGTAGCCTTGCTTATAAAAACCTGCGCTGCCGCTGCACGGCTTCGCGTTGCAGCTGAAAGCTATATTCGCAAAGAATTTCTTCCTGCTTGGGGGGCAGGTTCATAAATTGGCACCCATAGTGGAAGAGGCCCTCCTCTTCAAACACCCTGCGAATCATTAGGGTAAAGAATAGCGTACCCTTCGGCAGGTTTAGCTCAAGGGTAAGCACATCCATAGGGTCGAGCTTTTCATGTGTAACAAACATTAGTCCGCTTAGGCTTAAATCTACAACCTCTACCCTCATGGTTTTGGGCTCTTCCTCTGCGGGTGCAGATTGTTTCTTCACCATAAGCTCAGCTTCAAGGTGGGTAGAAAGCCGGTAGGAGC
>CAYYOY010000256.1:0-2767 GCA_964473265.1 uncultured Oscillospiraceae bacterium | reverse complement strand
TAATGTTTTCTTGCTTGCGCTCTTGCCAAGCGGTTAGCACAAGCTTTCGCGCCTTTTCTGTAAGAGTGAACCTGCCGCTCTCTTGCAAAAAATCTTCTGCCTTGAGCTGCCCACGGTTTACCAGCGCCAACACCAAGCGGTCGCAAATTGGTGCGCGAAGCTCTTCCATCATATCCAGCGCAAGCGAGGGGCGGCCGGGGCGCAGGGTGTGCAGAAAGCCCACTGCAGGGTCGAGCCCTACCGATTCCAGCGCCGATTGTACATCATTTTTAAGCAGCGCATACAAAAACGAAAGCAGCGCGTTCACGTTGTTTTCTGGGGGGCGCCGCGACCGGCGCTCAAACTGCATTTGCGGGCCTTTGGGCTTTAGCATATCGTCAAACACGCCAAAATAGGTGCTTGCCGCCACGCCCTCTAAGCCGCGCAGTTCATCCGCTGTAGTGCTGCTTTCCATTTGCAGAGAAATATCTGCCAACTGCTGGGCCGCTTGTGCAAGCCGAAGTGAAACCGCTTGGTCTTCTTGTTCTCTCCGGCTGCGCAAAATGAGGTTTTTGCTGTTGGCCAGCTTACCCGCCAAAAGCATTTTGATAAACGCCAAGCCAAACGCATGGTTTTGCAGGCAGGCAAACTGTTTTTGCCGCAGAAGCACATTTCCGCTTACCGGCCCGTAGACACGCCCGTAAAACCTGCCATATTCGGAATGAAAGGAAAGGCTTATGCCTCGTTCGCCGCAAAAGGCAATAAACGGTGTGGATACGGTGGTGTTTGCAAAACAGATAATGGATTCTATGCCGTGGGAAGGGATGCGGATTTTCTCCTCTCCCCCCACCTTTACGGCAATGGTTTCGTTTTGGCAGTGCAGGTAGCTATCGGGCGTTAAAATGTAGAGTGTGTTCAAGAGCTTTTTCATGCCTCTCCCCCCTCATTGCTGCGCACTGCCGCCCACACACTGCGGCAATAGCTTCCGGCAGATGCCTTTACTTTGGGTTCGCAATATACAAGCATAGAGCACTTTTTGCAGCGCGCACTGTACACCGCCGGCGGAACACTGCCGCTGCGCTGCATGTGGTGCAGTGCCTGTGCCGCCAAAACAACATCGTTTCGCAGCGCTTCCGAAAAGGCAATGGTATCCCTGCGGTGGGCGGATATATAGAAAATATCCCCCTCGCCGATAGCGGTGCAAAACATCTCTTCCAGGCACATTGCTTGGGCGCAAAGCTGAATATGATATTCCCGTACGTGGGGACGCACAACTCCATGTTTGAATTCTACCGGCTTTAGGGTATAGCGCGCAGCCTGCCCCGGCAAGCGGCAGCCGATGGGGGCTTCGCGTGCTTCTATAAGGTCGCACTTGCCGGAAAGCTGCAAAGCGTGCGATTGCACGGTAAATTCAAATAGCTTTACGGTTTGCCCGCGTTTTTCGGCATCCGGCATGTGTACATGGGCGTGTTCCGCAGTGCCCCAGGCAGTGTATTCGTTATCTACCCAAGCCTGTTCCAGCATGAGCAGCCCCGCCCGGCGGGGGCAATAGGAATAGTGCAAAAGGTAGGAAAGCGCAATGTAGTCATCGGCTTCCACTGGCTTTTAACCAGGCGGCATCGCCGGGCAGCTTGTTCCAAGAAATTTCGCCGCCCGGCTGTGTGAGAAAGCCCACATCTACACCGGTGGGAATGTTGGAAAGGCAAATTTCCGCTGTATAGTCTAGATAGCTTCTTGCAATGGCAACCTCTGGTTTTTTGGCTACCTTTACTGTCTCAAACAGCTTGTGGGCGGGTGCGCAGCCCAGGCGCGCCTGGCGGGTGCGCTGCTCGGCATCGCTATCGGTGCCGGTGTGGCGGAAGAGTATAAGCGGGGTGATAACCGACATTTGCCCCTTGCTGGCCGAACGGTCGTGCTCGTACATATTAAGAATGGCCTCAAACAGCACTGCCAGGTCGCCTTCGCTAAAGCCGGTTTCGGCGGCTAAATTTCCGCTAATGAAGCCGCGCGCTTCATATAAACCGTAGGGAATAAACTGCTTGCGGCCCATGGTGCGCAGTTTATCCTCGGGCTGGTCGAGTTCCCACTTTTCATACTCTTCAAAGGTTTCGGCACCCTTTACATTTTCTGTAACAGACATGCGGGTGATGGATATATCCAGCGGCAGAATGGGCTCAACCGAGCGGGCAAAGGTAAGCTGCACCGGGCCACGCACCTGCCCGGCATTGGCACCGGTGGAAAGCACTGCACCAAAGGTGCGCACGTCGTAATAATCCTGACAGGCTTTGCGGCGAGCGGCATACACCTTTTCTTTGCCCTTGGCCCCTTCGGGTGCATCGGCATACTGGTGCGATTTTGCAATAAATTTGTTGATGTTGGTGGCGCTTTGGATAATAACCTCCATGCCCTCGTTGCCTGCATAGGCCGTTTGCACATAGTTGCGAATTCTGCGTTTGAGCGCTACATCGGTTATGTAGCCGTGCAGGTCTTGCGGGTCGAGCCGTGGGGAATTGCCCATATCGGGGTCGCCATTGGGGTTGCCGTTGATGCACTCTACAAAAAATAGGAACTCATAGCGGTTATTGATGGCCATTTTCATTGTCCTCCCTTGATGTCTTTGGCGTATGTAATGCGGCAAGCTGTTGGTAGTACCCCAAGGCAAACTCGGTTTTTTGCTCGAGTGTCATGGTGCTTGGCAGGCTTATAATTTTACAGGCAATTTCTGTAAGCTGACGGGTGAAATAAACCGAAAGGCCTTTTTCCATCTTGCTTAAATGGTGCTGCGATA
>CAYYOY010000255.1:0-2772 GCA_964473265.1 uncultured Oscillospiraceae bacterium | reverse complement strand
CCTCGCCGGCATCGGCCCCTACCCCGCCTACCACCTTGGGGGTGTTGGCGGTTTTGTAGAGCAAGTTGCCGGGGTCTACGCGTTCGGGGGAAAAACCCAGGTAAAAATCTTGCCCGCAAATAAGGCCAGACTGTTCTTCCATGGCAGGTAGCAGCAGTTCTTCGGTAGTGCCGGGGTAGGAGGTAGATTCCAGCACCACCACCTGCCCGCGGCGTAGCCGCTTGCCAATTTCTGTGCAGGTGGCCTCTATGCAGGAAAGGTCGGGCTGTTGGTGGGCATCCAACGGGGTGGGTACGCAAATTGCAATGAAATCTTGCTGGGCTAACTTGTTAAAATCGGTGCTGGCTGTGAGCAGCCCTTGGCTTACCACCTGGCAGAGCTCGCTATCCACTACGTCACCTATGTAGTTTTCTCCGGCATTTACCTGGTCCACACGTTTTTGTTGAATATCCAGCCCGGTAACAGCGAAGCCGGCCTTAGCCTTCTCTACCGCTAAAGGTAAGCCTACATAGCCCAGGCCGATTACGCCAATTTTTAGGCTGCGCTGCGCAATCTTTTCTAAAAGCTGTTGTTTCATTGGCAAAAAATATTCCCCCTTATGCTTGGATGCATGCCAGCAGGCGCTGAGCGGTATATTCTACCTGCTCGGTTGTCATGGCAGAAAAAAGCGGCAGGCTTACTTCGCCCCGGTAGCTTTGGTAGGCGTTTGGGGTATCTTCTATGCGGTAGCCCAACCGGCGATAGGCGGTGAAAAGCGGCAGCGGCTTAAAGTGCACATTGGCGGCAATGCCCTCTTGGCCCAGCTGTGCCAGCAAGTGGTTTCGTGCCTCTTCCTCCAACCCGGTATCCAGCATATACAGGTGGCAAGAGGATTGCATTTGCGGCCCAAAGTGGCAAAGGCTGCGCAACCCCGCCGGCGCGAGCAGGCTGTTGTAAAGCGCCACCAGCCCGGCCCGGCGCTGCAAGGTGGCGGGGTAGCGGGCCAACTGCGAAAGGCCCAGCGCGGCGCTAGGGTCGGTCATATTGCATTTACAACCGCACAGGGCAATGTCGTATTCCCAGCGGCCTGCGGTGCTTTTTTCCAGCGCGCTGCGGGTTTGCCCTTGTAGGCTCCACAGCTGCAGGTTGCGGGCTATGGTATCATTTTCCACCCCGTCCACTTCGCGCCAGCAAAGGGCGCCACCTTCGCCGGTGGTAAGGTTTTTTACCGCGTGAAAGGAAAAGGCGGTAAAATCGCCCGCGGCACCGGCGGCCACGCCGCAATGCCGGGCACCTAACGCATGGGCAGCGTCGGCAATAACGGCCGGGCGGCCGATGGCGGCGGCAAGGTCGTTGCCTGGGCAAAAGCCGGTGTGGCTTTCTAAAGCCTTTATAATGGCGGGGTAATCGCACATTACCCCGCCGATATCCACGCCAATAATGGCCTTGGTACGCGGGGTGAGATGGGGTAGAATATCTTGCCCGGTAAGGTGGTAGCCGGTGGGCGGGGTATCGCACAGCACGGGGTGGGCACCCACCCGCAGCACGGTATGGGCGGTGGCGGCGTAGGTATAGGCCGGCAGAATTACTTCATCCCCCGGGCCGATATTTAGCACACGCAGGCTAAGCTCCAGCGCAGCCGTGCCGCTGGAAAGGCAAATGCAGCCCGCGGCGCCGGTATAGCCGGCAAGCGCCTGCTGAAAACGTTGCACAATGGGCCCGGTGGTTATCCAGCCCGATTGCAGCGCCTCGGCCACCGCCTGCACATCCCCCTGCGTAACCTCTGGGGGAGAAAAGGAAACAAGCATATATACCCTTCTTTCGGTGGTTTTAGGTGGGTGGCTGCTGCTCGCTGCTCGCACTGCCACCGCCCAGCATTTGCATAAGCGCCTGCACCAGCAAGGCCAACAACAGCTGTTCCCAGGGGGCTTTTGAAGCGGCTTTGGCGGCGGCTGGCGGGTTCTGGCAGCCCTCGCAGTTGGGGGGTGGCAGGGTAGTATAGTGGCGCAGGCAGTTGTAGCAATCTTCCCGCGTAAGGGCAAACACCTCCAGCTTACCACCACACACGCAGCCGGTGGCTACCCCCTGCACCCGCAAGCCTTCTCCAAGCGCACATACAGGGTTGAAGCCACCGTCCCGCAGCTGTATGCCCTTGCCGCCTGTAAACAACACGCTACCTAAGGAGGAAAGCGAAAGTGTGTGGGCCGGCAGTGGCAGCCGGCTTATAATGCAGCCGCAGGCATCCACCGCAAGCAGATCGTCGGCTGCTACCCAAAAGCCGCCCTTGCCGTCGCAGGCAATGGCACTGGGCGGGGCATACATGCCCCCTTGCAGGCGTATACGGCCTTCTTCCTGCAAGTTTGCATTCAGGCGGTAAAGGTAGAGCGGGCTTTCGCGCGAAACAGCCCAAAAGCAGCTGCGGGTGGTGTCGTAACAAAGGGCGCAAAAGCGCCGGCGGGCGGTGTGGCGGCTTACCACCCGGCCATCCGGCTCTAGGCGCAGCAGTGTAGAAAATTGTGGCAAAGCGGTATACAAGCCGGAACCGTCGTAGGCCAGCGAAGTTAGGCTGCCATATTCGTTAAGGCAGGCAGTGGCGCTTTGCTCGTGTTGCAGCACAGGCAATTCCCCCCATGCTGCATGTGTATGCCAAAAGGGTGAGGGAGTATGCTGCGGCCTTATGCAAAAACCGGCAGTGTGGCGAATTCTGCGTGGGTCGGGGAAAGAAAACCCAGCTGGGTTTTCTTTCCCCGACCCACGGCCCCCGCAGGCGGCCATAAAAAACCGGGGTGAAAT
>CAYYOY010000254.1:0-2775 GCA_964473265.1 uncultured Oscillospiraceae bacterium | reverse complement strand
TCGACATGGGCTTTTTGCAGGCCGCGCTTCGGCGTTGCGGCGTGGAAGAAAGCTTTTATTCGGTGGATACGCTGGCCATCTGCCGTAGCCTGTTCCCCGAGCTAAAAAGCCACCGGCTCAACAACATTAACCAACATCTGGGCCTGCCCGATTTCCGCCACCACCGTGCCAGCGACGATGCCCGTACCCTTGCCCAAATCTTCCTTAAGCTGCTGGAGCAAATTGCAAGCAACAGTGGTATAGACGATATTGCGCAGCTCAACACAGCCCTAAGCTCTGCCGATACCAAAAAGGTTAAAAGTAACCACATTGTGCTGTTGGCCCAAAACCAGACTGGGCTGAAAAACCTATATAAGCTGGTTTCGGCCGCGCACCTAGAGCATTTCTACAAGCGCCCACGCATTCCCAGAAGCTTGCTGCTGCAGCACCGCGAAGGGCTGCTCCTGGGTTCTGCCTGCGAAAGCGGCGAGCTTTTCGCCGCCGTGGCAGCCGGCAGCAACTGGCGTAAGTTATGCGAAATTGCCCAGTTTTACGATTATTTAGAGATACAGCCTATTGCCAACAACGCCTTTATGTTGCGCCAGGGCCTGGTGCCCGACGAGCAAACCCTGCGGGATTATAACCGCACCATTGTAAAGCTGGGTGAGCATTTGGGCAAACCCGTAGTAGCCACGGGGGATGTACACTTCCTACAGGCGCGGGATGAAGTATTTCGCCGCATCTTAATGGCCGGGCAGGGCTTTCAGGATGCCGACCTGCAGGCTCCGCTCTACCTGAAAACCACCGCAGAAATGTTGGAGGAGTTTGCCTACCTAGGGGAAGAAAAGGCCCGCGAGCTGGTAATAGACAACCCTGCCGCCATTGCCGAACAGGTAGAAGTGCTGCTTCCTATCCCCAAAGGTACATACCCGCCCTCCATTGCCGGTGCCGAGGAAGATTTGCAGCGTATTGTGTGGCAGCGTGCCAAGCAACTATATGGCGACCCACTGCCAGAGCTAGTAACACAGCGTCTGGAGCGTGAGTTGGGGTCGATTATTAAGCATGGTTTTTCTGTGCTGTATATAATCGCACAAAAGCTGGTTTGGAAAAGCGAGGCAGACGGGTACCTGGTTGGTTCGCGTGGTTCGGTGGGTTCCTCATTTGTGGCCACCATGGCCGGCATTTCAGAGGTAAACCCACTGCCGCCCCATTATGTTTGCCCACAGTGCCGCAACAGTGAATTTTTTACGGCGGGGGAATACGGCTCGGGCTTCGACCTACCCGAGAAGAACTGCCCCCACTGCGGCACGGCCTACAACCGCGAAGGCCACGAAATTCCCTTTGAAACCTTTTTGGGCTTCGACGGCGACAAAGCGCCGGATATTGACCTAAACTTTTCGGGGGAATATCAGTCTCAGGCGCATGCCTACACCGAAGAACTATTTGGTTCCTCCAAGGTGTTCAAGGCCGGCACTATTTCCACAGTGGCCGAAAAAACAGCCTACGGCTTTGTTAAGAAATATCTTGAAGCCAAAGGCCAGGTGGTACACCGTGCAGAGGAAAAACGTTTATCCGAAGGCTGCACAGGGGTAAAGCGCACCACCGGCCAGCACCCCGGCGGCATGGTGGTTGTGCCCGATGCATATGAGGTTTTCGATTTTACACCGGTACAGCGTCCGGCTGATGACAGTGGCTCAGAGGTTGTTACCACCCACTTCGATTTCCATTCGCTGCACGATACCATTCTAAAGCTGGATATTCTGGGGCACGACGTACCCACCATGTATAAATATCTGGAAGATTATACAGGTGTGAAGATTAGCCAGGTTTCTATGAGCGACCCACAGGTAATTTCTCTGTTTACCTCGCCCAAGGCCTTGGGAATGACATCGGAAGACATTGGGGTAAACACCGGCACACTGGGTCTGCCTGAAATGGGCACTGCCTTTGTACGCCAAATGCTGGAGGAAGCTCAGCCAAAATGCTTCTCTGACCTACTACAAATTTCCGGCCTTTCGCATGGTACCGACGTTTGGCTGGGCAACGCGCAGGAGCTCATCCGCAATAAAACCTGCAGCATTTCCCAGGTAATAGGCACGCGCGATAGCATTATGACCTACCTTATTCATAAAAATATGCCACCCCAAACCGCCTTTAAGATTATGGAAATTACTCGTAAAGGTAAGGCATCCCAGCTGCTTACCCCCGAAATGCAGCAAGACCTGCTGGCACACGGCGTGCCGCAGTGGTACATAGACAGCTGTATGAAAATTAAATACATGTTCCCAAAAGCACATGCGGCAGCCTATGTTATCTCGGCTATCCGGCTAGGGTGGTTCAAGTTGTATTACCCGCTTGAATTCTACGCTGTTTACTTTACCGTACGCGGGGAAGATTTTGATGCAGAGAGTGCTGTAAAGGGCTCGTGGGCGGTTAAGCTAAAGATGGACGAGCTTGCCGCAAAGGGCAACACCCGCACCGCCAAGGAAGATTCCCAGCTGGCTACCCTGCAAATTGTTTACGAAATGCTGGCTCGTGGGCTGCAATTTCTGCCGGTAGACCTTTACCGTTCCCACAGTGTGCAGTATCTACCGGAGGATGGAAAAATCCGCCTGCCTTTTAACGCTCTAAAGGGCCTGGGTGAGGCAGCTGCCGTAAGTTTACAGCAGGGGGGACAGGCAGGGGAATATATCTCGGTTGAGGATGTAGGTGCTCGCACCGGTGTAAGCAAGGCCGTGCTGGAAACGCTGCGGGCCGCCGGTGCAACGCAAGGTTTACCCGACAGCAGCCAAATGA
>CAYYOY010000253.1:0-2784 GCA_964473265.1 uncultured Oscillospiraceae bacterium | reverse complement strand
AGCCTATTGCCAGCAGGCCGTTTAGCTGTTGCCAGGCGTAGCCCTGTGGGTCCAATTCTGGGTTGAAAAGAATAAGAAAGCGCATGCGCTGGTAATCGGAAAGTAAAAACAGCCACACCAGCGGGGCCATAATGGCACCAAGTACCCCCGCAGTGGCAATGTAGCGCCAGCTAAGGCCCGCTACAAACAGCATGCTGGTAAACACAAGGCAGAAAATAATAGCCGTGCCGTCATCCCCCTGAAAATGCACCAGCAACACAGGAATAGCCGCATGCACCAGCACGCCCACAAGGTTTGCCGGGCGGTTTAGCCGTTCACCGAGTTTCTCTAAATGTAGCGCGAATGCAAGTATAAAAGCAATTTTTAGTAGTTCAGAGGGCTGTAGCGAAATGCCCCCAATAAACAGCCAAGCCTTATTGGTGCCGCGTACACTGCCCCATACCAGCGTAAGGGCGGTAAGGCCGTAAAACAGCGGTAGGTAAAAGCGCCAAAGGCCGGCCAGCGTGCGATAATCTATAAGCGAAAGAATAATGCAAATTAATATCCCAAGCCCTACGGCAATGGCTTGCACGGCAAACTGCCGCTGGGTGGCATAGCCGGTGTTTACAATACCGGCCAATAGCGTAAGCCCCAGGCCAGAAATAAACACGCAGCAAAACAGCAGCAGGCTATCAATTCGTTTTAGGTAGTTGGCAATGTGCTTTGCAATGCTTCGCAAAACCAAACCTCCTGTATTGCGGTTGGGTGCTTGTCCTACTTTACTATTATAGCACAATTTTAAGTGCCTGCAATCAAAGCCCGTGCAAAAAGCTGTGGTTTGCATGCATGCAGTTCCTTTTCTATATAAGTACGCTTAAACTTACAGCAAACCCTGCTGTTGCACAAGGCGGTATAGGCTGGCGCACCCATGCCTAGCCACCGGGTGGAAAAAGTAACACACAAGTAACAACCAACCTAAACGCTGTAAAATTGCAGCCAACATTTTTGCCGCAGCAGGGGGAAAAGCAACTGCACACCCCATTGGCCCGCAGTGGTTAAAGCAATTCAATAGGCCTAATGCCGTTGTTTATTACAATTGGTTATGCATAATTACCAGAAAACTTGGTAAGAATTATAACAATCGTAAAAATTACAAATAAGTAACAAATCATTGCAATTCGGTGTTGACAAACGCAGCCCCCCGGTATATAATGGTAACAGGGTTAGGAATTGTTGGAAACAAAACCATAACCTGGCCAAAATAATTATAACACATTTTAAGGAGGAAAACCCCATGAAAAAGCTTATGGCAGTTGTGCTGGCAGCAATGTTGGCACTTAGCATGGCCACCGTGGCCTTCGCAACCGATTACTACATTGGCGGCACAGACAACTTTAGCACCGCAACCTACATTGAACCCGGCAGCACAATTTATATTGATGCCGAAGCACTGCAAAGCACTTCCAATTCCGCTTACTTTCTGGATAGCTACAATGGTGAAGACTTTTCCGCTTACCTGAGCAGCGATTACTTCACTGTTAGCTCTCTGCAGTACAACACCGGTGCTTCGCTGGTGGCTTCTGCCAAGGTAGATGACGGCTATGTAGTAATTACCCTGAAAGATAACTACGCACTGAAAGCCCCCCTGGTAAACAACTTTGAAATTAAAACCCTGAATGTAAAGGCACGCAAGGCCATTACCAAAAACGGCGTTACCCTGCCCAGTAGCGCTACCTTTAAGCTTGCTGTTACAGCTGCACAAAAGGTGGGTTGGGATGATCAAACCCAGAGCCTTGGCTCGGTTGGCAGCCTTTCCACCCCCGGCTACTATATCTTCAAAAAGAGCTCTACCGCTAGCTACGAAGATATCACCTTTACCGATGGCGATGTTGAGCTCGATTTCCGCGCCTACGACGGCGACAAGTTCTTCCTGGGCATTAGCCAAACTGCCAACCTGGATCTGATTAAGGCCAACCCCGACACTGAAATTGATTTCTACACCTTCCAGGGCAACCCCACCCTTTCGCAGAGCGGCACTGTATATCTCTCGGTTGAGAAAGGTATGTATGTGTACGAGCTGAAGGACGGCAAGCTGGTTTCCACCAACATGAAGTGGAACGAAGACCAGTACGCTTTCGTTGGCAAGTTCCTGCGCCTGCCCAGCCTGGTTGTTTCCGACAAGCGCCTGAGCAATGTAGCCTCCGCCAGCGATTCCGAATCTGAATCTACCAGCGGCAGCGGCAACACCAATGTTACCGTTCCC
Source organism: uncultured Oscillospiraceae bacterium (assembly GCA_964473265.1). Lineage (GTDB taxonomy): Bacteria > Bacillota > Clostridia > Oscillospirales > Ruminococcaceae > Heteroruminococcus. Next base: position 542 of record CAYYOY010000253.1, on the reverse strand, counting down.
AACACCGGCCCCAACGATGTAGTGGGTCTGGCAGTGGGCCTGGCAGCTATCTCGCTGGTAGCAGCCGGTGCAGTAGCCCTGAAGCGCAAGAAGAAGTAAGCTTTCTGCGCAGCCTATTAAACACAAAAGCCCTTGCAGCCTAGGTTGCAAGGGCTTTCTACTTTTTTATTGGGTGGCCTCGTTGGTCACGGCCATAATGTTGCCAAAAGATGTGCATTGTGTAACGAAGTATTTACTTTTCTTGTTCCGCCAAGAAAAGTAACAAAAGAAGTCGGCCAGGGGGATCTCGCCCCCCCTGGACCCCCAGCACTAGACGGCACGCACCGGCTCCGGAGCTAACTTTTTGCACGGGGCGCAAAAAGTGGATCTCCTGCGCCTTTTTTTTGCAAGCCCAAGGTCTTGCAAAAAATGCTGCTGGTTCCTTTTAATATCGTTTAGCTATATTGCAGCGTGGGGTGGCAAGAGGTTAAAGTCAAAATAAAGGGGATGTACACTAAGGGTTTAGTGGCAAAAAGGCGCGGCCAGCCTGAAAACGAACAATA
>CAYYOY010000252.1:0-2786 GCA_964473265.1 uncultured Oscillospiraceae bacterium | reverse complement strand
GCCCCCATATAAGCAAAGCTTTGGTGCAGAAATTGGAGCACGAGCGGGGTATTATAAAAAGTGCAGGGGAACGCGCAACAGGTGCAAGTAATCGGCAGGCGGCATGCAAATGTACACAGCCTTTAGCGCCCTTTGTTTTATCGTTGCCCTACGCCCATAAAAAAGCTAGCGGGGCGTTTGTATTCTGCCCCAGTTTATGCCTGCCTTGCGGGCCTGGCTATGCTGCTGGCGGCGTGGAATACGGTAAAGCTTGCCGTCCTTTTCAAAACGTGCCCCTGTCTGCTTAAACCAAAAGGGCACCCTCGCCCGCATACACTGCTCTCGTATATCCAGCACCCATGCATAGCGGCAGGTGCGCGCCCCCGCGCCCGATTCTCCCCCCGCCACTACCTGCTCAATTTGCGGGCCCAGGTAGGGGCTAAGGTCTATGGGTGAAAGCAGCGGCTCGCAAATAATCATTCTGTGCTTTATGGGCAGCGAAAGGAATACCGGTAACCGGCGGTCGGCCATTTGCTGGTTTTCGCAGGTGGTGCAAATGGTAACATGCTCGTAGCCCTCGCCCCAATCGCCCGGCAGCGCTATGGGCAGGCGCTCAATGCGTTTGGTTATAAAGAGAAACCGCAGGTCGCGCCGGCGGGCTATCATCTGCCAAGCCTCTTGGCGCCAAGCGTCAGCTTCTTCCAGCAGGAAATCGGAAGTAAAGCAAGTGAACACCTCTTGGCCGGCTTCCAGCTTGTAGCCCCCTGCGCGGTTTTTTGCCACAGGCAGCAGAAAGGTGGCGGTTTTGCGGGGGGTGCTGTCGCGGCCATATTTTGCGTCCGAAGCAAACATATAACAATTCTGGCAGCCGGCGCTTACCTTATGGCAGCCGTGCCAGGGGTTCCATTCGGCCATGCTTTCACCTGCCTTTGCTTATGCTGCCGGGCCTGCACAACCGGCCCTACCGCCAGCCGGGGGTGCCCGGCCGCCCGGCTGTGTTGATTATACCACCCCACCACAGCCGGGGCAAGCACCCAAACAGCACAGACGCGCCACCCGCTGCAAAAAACGGGTGGCGCGTCTGCCGTTGTATGCAACGCCGCCTATTAGGCGTTGGCATTTATAATGCTGGGTTGTGTTTCGGGCTGGCCCGGGCTGTAGCGGTCGCTTTCGCTCTGCTTGGGGCTGGCTGTAACGGTTTTGGTTTCACCGCCAGAAACGTAGGGCTTGCCGCATTCGGGGCAAATTGCCACATGCAGTGTTACGCTCTGCATAAGCACATCGCGCCCGTGCTCCTTGGCTTTCTGCTGCTCGCGGGTAACATGCTCCTGCTCGTGGGCGGCCACAGCCGAAGCCGCCTGTTGGGGCGCAAGCTGGGTGGGTGTTTTCATAGAAACCCCTGCATCGGTAGATTGATCCTGATACCGGCGGTTTTCGCAGGTTTTGCAGGCATACGGCTCTTTGGGCTGTACGGTGGTTTTTTCAGCCTGCTGCTGCCGGTTGGCCTGGGGCACCGTCTGCTGGGCCTGCAGGCCGGTGGAAGCGTCGGTCTTGCCGGGGGTGGGCGCAACGCTTCCCGGGGCGGTGGTTTGTTTTTCCACCGCAGTTTTCAGCTGGGTAGCTTTTATAGGCGCATTTACGGGTGTATCAACACGAATAATCATACAACAAGCCTCCTGTTCCCTGGTCGGCGGCAGGGTTACCTGCCTGCCCCATTGCTTATATAAATTAGTATCGGCAGGTATTTCCAAAAGTAAAGTGCCACGTTGGCTATTCCGCTTGAAAACGCCCCTGTAGCTCCACCCAAAATTGCGTAAAGGCCTCACGGTTGTGGTATATATACTCTTTATCCAGCGTTAGGTGGGGAATTGCCTCAAGGTCAATGCCACTCTGGCTGGCCACATCTTCCCGGCAGGACCATGTACCTTCCTGCAAATAGGGCTGATAGCCCTCGCCCTGGCCGTCGGCCTCGCCCAATATCCAGCGGATAAACAGCTTGGCGGTGTTTATGTTTTTTGCCCCGCCGGCTATCATAATGCTGTTGGGGGTGTAAACCCCCACAAAGGGCTCTAGGCGGTAAATGGGGGCAATTGCGTAGCCTATGCCGCGCAAGCGCGCCTTGCTGGAAACCATAATGCCCAGCGGCGGGTCGGTCTGGCCGGGCATGCCCACCATTTGGGCAATTTCGTCGCTGGAATTGGTAATGCGCAGCCCATTTTCAAACAGCTTGGTTATAAAAAGCTCTGCTGCTGTGCCGCCGGGGGCAAGCGCGGGCTCGCTGCCGTAGAGCGCCCGGTAGCTTTGCGCCAGCAGCTCGTGGTTTTGCAGCAGGGCAAGCAGCGCCCCTATTGTGGTGCTGCCCCGCAGCGGGTTTGCTATGTAAATTCGCCCATAAAAGCGCGGCTCGGTAAGCTGCCACCAGTTGGTAATAGGCGGTTGGTCGTACACCTCGGTATTGTAAAAAACCTGCACCATTTCACCCAAAAACACCAGTTGGTCGGTGTTATGGCCCGGCTTTAGCTTGGGGGCAATGTCGTACGGCACATATTTATAGGCCAGGCCACCGGGAATAAACTCGCGCGAAAGCAGTGCGTCGTTATCTGAATAAATCATTACATCGCAGTTATAGTTGCCGGTTTGGTAGTTTTGGCGCAGGGAATCGGCCAGGTCGTTCGAGCGAATATCCTTTACCTCTACGGTAAGCCCGGGGTTGTGCTTTTCAAACGACCTTTTCACTTCCAGCACCCGCGAGCTTACCGATTACACCACCTGCGTATCCTCCTGCAGTGCAGCCTGGTTATGAGCTT
>CAYYOY010000251.1:0-2796 GCA_964473265.1 uncultured Oscillospiraceae bacterium | reverse complement strand
CAGCAACGACATTTTTTCCCGTCTTCTCAACGATATAATTGTAATGATTTGAGAATAAGTACACGACGCTACCGCCAGCCTGGTAACTGCCCAGCTGCTGTATCTCGAAGGGCAAGACCCCGATAAGGATATCAGCCTGTATATCAACAGCCCAGGCGGCTCGGTAACGGCAGGTATGGCTATCTACGATACTATGCAGTATATCAAGTGCGACGTTTCCACCATCTGCGTAGGTTTGGCAGCATCCATGGGCGCCTTCCTGCTTTCTTCGGGCGCAAAGGGCAAACGCTTTGCCCTGCCCAACAGCGAAATTATGATCCACCAGCCGCTGGGCGGCATGCGCGGCCAGGTAACGGATATTAAAATTCATGCTGAACGCTATGTGCGTATTCGCGAAAAGCTCAATAAAATGCTGGCCGAACAGACCGGCAAGCCGCTGGAAACCATTCAGCTGGATACCGAGCGCGATAACTTTATGACAGCACAGGAAGCCGTAGCCTATGGCCTGGTGGATAAGGTAATTGAGAAACGCTAGCCCAAGCCACTGCGCGGGCTCGTAAAGGAGGCCATGTATGCCAAGGAATGACGACAGCAGGCAGTTGTTCTGCTCTTTCTGCGGCAAGGAGCAAAGCCAGGTGGAACGCATGATTGCCGGCCCCGGCGTTTGCATTTGCAACCAATGCATTGAACTGTGCCAGGCGGTGCTGGACGGCGAAAACCCCCAGCAGCAGCCCAAGCGCAGCGTGCAGGAGGAAATTGAACTCACGATCCCCAAGCCCGCCGAAATTAAGGCGGTGCTGGATGAATATGTGGTAGGGCAGGAGATTGCCAAAATTTCGCTTTCAGTGGCGGTTTACAACCACTATAAGCGCATCTATTTTGGCGAAAGCGGCGAGGTAGAGCTTTCAAAGAGCAACGTATTACTGCTGGGCCCAACCGGCACCGGTAAAACGTTGCTGGCGCAAACGCTGGCCAAAATTTTGGGCGTGCCCTTTGCCATTGCTGACGCTACCACCCTTACTGAAGCCGGCTATGTGGGCGAAGATGTCGAAAACATCCTGCTGCGTCTGCTGCAGGCGGCCGATTTCGACATTGATCGTGCTCAAAAGGGCATCATCTATGTTGACGAGCTGGATAAAATTGCCCGTAAGAGCGAAAACCCCTCTATTACCCGCGATGTAAGCGGCGAAGGGGTGCAGCAGGCTCTGCTGAAAATTTTAGAAGGCACCGTATCCAATGTTCCGCCGCAGGGCGGCCGTAAGCACCCCCAGCAGGATTTTATTCAGATTGATACATCCAACATCCTGTTTATTTGCGGCGGCGCTTTCGACGGCATTGAAAAAATTATTGAAAAGCGGGTAGACCGCTCTTCTCTTGGCTTTGGTGCCGCTCTGAAGGATAAAAACGCCACCCAGCGGCTGCTGGCGCAGGCCACCCCGCACGACCTTGTAAAATACGGCCTAATTCCCGAGCTGGTGGGGCGTATTCCTGTCATCACCACGCTGGAACCACTGGACGAACAGGCGCTGGTTTCTATTTTGAGCACGCCTAAGAACGCCATTCTTAAGCAGTACCAAAAGCTCTTCGAGCTGGATGGTGTACGGCTGGAATTTGAACCGGGTGCGCTGGAAGCGGTGGCCAAAAAGGCCATTGAGCGCAAAACCGGGGCGCGCGGCCTGCGTTCTATTATGGAAGATATTCTGGCTAGTATTATGTTCAATGCCCCTTCCGACCATACCATTGAACGCATTGTTATTTCAGAAGCCTGCGCCAAGGGCGAGGCCCAGCCTGAAATTACCCACAACCCAGAACGCAAGCCGGTACGTCTTAAGCTGCCGGTTAAAAAAAGCCGCAAGCGCGGCTCGGTTTCGTAGTCTGGACGCATATTTACATTTAAAGCAGCCCCCGGTATTGCCGGAGAGGGCCTCGCAACAAAAGCTGCCAATACTTTGGCAGCTTTTGTTGCGTAGTAGTGTTCAGTGGGATTGATGAGCAAATCCACATTTGTTTGCTTTTATAAGAAATGCGTATCTAAGTCTTGCCAAGAAAAAAGCCTAGTAATAACTAGACTTTTTAATAGATAAATAATTCAGACCACGAACAACAGCACAATGGCATAGTGCAGCAGGCTGCCCAGCAGCACAAGCATGTGGAAGAAATCGTGCGCGTTAAAGCGGGTGGAAAGCTTTGGCCACTTCAGCCAGTAGCAAACGCCGCCCAGCGTGTAGGAAAGCCCGCCGGTAATAAGCAAGGTGAGGGCGGCAGGCTGCATGGTAGCCAGCGCGGAGGTATCTAGCACAATAAACCAGCCCATAGCAATATAAAAGGCGGTGTAAAGCCAGCGGGGGGCTGAAAACCATAGCATGCGCAGCAAAATGCCAAACACCGCAATGCCCCAAATGGTAAGCGTGTACCACACGCTTACCGGGCTGGGGTAATAGTGTAGCAAAATAGGGGTGTAGCTACCGGCAATGAGCACATAAATCATGGAATGGTCCAGCCGTCGCAGCACGGCTATCAGCTGTTTGCCGTCCGGCACATAGTGGTAAACAGCACTGGCACAGTAGAGCGCAATGAGCGAAAACCCAAAGGCCAACGAAGAAAGCACCGCCGCAGCCGAAGCCTGGGTTAGCAGGCCTTTGAATACCAGCGCCAGCGTGCCCAGAAAAAAGAAGATTGCCCCCAGCAAATGGCTTAGGCTGCTAATAGGGTCCCGCGCATTTTTCAAATAAGTGGACATAAAACACCCCTCTCGCATCGACTATACACAAATGTAGTTATCATTACTACTTTACA
>CAYYOY010000250.1:0-2812 GCA_964473265.1 uncultured Oscillospiraceae bacterium | reverse complement strand
AAGCGCAAGCTAAATAGTATTACGATGACATTGTACTAATGGGAGGAGAAATTTATGAAGTCTACGGGAATTGTTCGCAAAGTGGATGAGCTTGGGCGGGTTGTACTGCCTATCGAGCTCCGACGCACACTGGATATAAATGAGAAGGACGCTATTGAAATTTTTGTTGACGGTGACAAAGTAATCTTAAAGAAGTACCAGTCGGCATGCATTTTCTGTGGCCAGGCAGACGACATATTTACATACACCGGGCGCAATGTCTGCCGCAACTGCCTGTCTGCCATGCAGGGTGAGTCTAAAAAATAAGCACCCGCATATGCAATGAAAAACACGCAAAAGCTGGCTTGTTATGCCACTTTGCGTGCTTTTTTTATTTAAAGGGCCTATTAAACTTTGGCAATTTTTTGGGTAGGGCTGGTAAATGTTTGCACATGGGTAATACTATTATTCGGACAAAACAGCGGCAGCAGCCCGTGCCTGCCGCTGGTACGACAGAAAGGGAACCATTGTATGATACGTATTCAACGCAGCCTGCTCTATTCTATTTTACTTGTTTGGGATTTCTTTTCTGTGGCGCTTTCGGTGGCGCTGGCACTGCGGCTGCATTTCGGGCTGGTGCGCCCTGCCCCTAGTGTGTATATTTATAACCAAAGCCTGTTTATTGTTTGCGCCCTCTTTACCACCACTTTTTATTTTTTAATATTTGATATTTACCGCCAAAGCCTGCGCCCCGCCACCGCCGGCTTTTTGGTACGCGCCGGCCTTTCCAGTGGGCTTATTGGCCTAACGCTGCTGGTGTTCGATAGAATTTTGCGCCTGGGCATTCCCTACGAGGTTACGCTGCTGCTGGGGCTGCTGCTCTTTTGGTTGGTGCTTATGGGCCGCCTGGTGCTGCTGCTGGGCCGCCAAATGCTCGACCGCGTTCGCCGCAAGCGCAGCAGTGTGCGCCGTGCGGCCATTTATGGCGCCGGCGACCTTGGCAACTACCTGGTAGAAAAGCTGCTGGGGGGCAACCCGCACAGCCGGTTGCTGCCGGTGGTATTTTTAGATGACGATAAGGGCAAGCAGGGGCAGCGGCTGCACGGGTTGCGGGTGGCCGGCAGCCTGGATAACCTTGAACATATTGTAGAATGGTATTCCATTGAAGAACTGGTGGTGGCTATCCACGAGCTGCCGCCGGCCCAAATGGCTAAGGTGGTTGCCGCCTGCCGCAACCTGGGGCTGGGGGTGCGCCGTTTCGGCCTTTCTGGCGGCCCCAACGATATGGCCCTGGCCCGCCTTACGGAAATTTCGCCCGAAGAGCTTCTGCGGCGCGATAGCATTCAGCTGGATATGCAGGCCGTAAAGGGCCTGATAGGCGGCAAGGTTGTGCTGGTAACAGGTGGTGCAGGCTCCATTGGTTCCGAACTGGTGGTGCAAGCGCTGAAATTTGGTGCTTCTAAGGTAATTATTTACGATATCCACGAAAACGGGCTTTTCGAGCTGGGTGGCCGCCTTTCGGCCGATTTCCCGCCCGAGCGCTACGAAACCATTGTAGGTTCAGTGCGCGACAGAAAACGCCTGGAAGAGGTATTCCGCCGCTACCGGCCACAGGTGGTATACCATGCCGCCGCCCACAAGCATGTGCCCATGATGGAAAAAAACCCCCCCGAAGCCGTAAAAAACAATATTTTCGGAACAATTAATACGGCCTACGCCGCCATTTCGTTCGAGGCGCAGCGCTTTATTCTTATATCTACCGATAAAGCCGTAAACCCCACCAACATGATGGGTGCAACCAAGCGGGTGGCCGAGCTGGCCATTCAGTTGCTGGGTAGCCACAGCCAAACCCGCTTTGCCGCCGTGCGTTTTGGCAACGTGCTGGGCTCCACAGGCAGTGTGGTGCCGCTATTTAAGCAGCAAATTGCCAAGGGCGGGCCTATTACCGTAACCCACCCCGAAATGCAGCGCTATTTTATGACGATACCCGAAGCGGTGCAGCTGGTGCTCGAGGCCTCTGCCATGGCTAAGGGGGGCGAAATTTTTGTGCTGGATATGGGCCAGCCGGTAAAAATTTACGACCTCGCCTGCGACCTTATCCGCCTGTATGGCCTGCGGCCGGGGGTGGATATTGAGGTGGTGTTCAGCGGTATACGCCCCGGCGAAAAGCTGTTTGAAGAAATTTCGCTGGCCGAGGAAGACACCGTAAAAACCACCAATAATAAAATCTTCATCAATAAGCCCATGGAATTTAACTTCGACCAGTTTGCCAAGGGCCTTGCCGACCTGCAAAAGGCGCTGGAAGCCGAAGACTACGATGCGCTGCGCCGTGTAATGGCAGAGCTGGTACCCACCTTTTTAGGCAACCCCTAAGGCAGAGGCATAGAAAGAACAAACAGAGGAGTGCATGACAGCATTCCTCTGTTTGTTCTTGCTATTTAATATAGTATCGTTAGTCAAACATATAACTTCGCTGCTGTGCGTAAACATTCAGCACCAGGCCAATGCCTGCATAAATGCTAAGCACAGAGGTGCCGCCTGAAGAAAGTAGCGGCAGCGTTACCCCAATTACCGGCAGCACCGAAAGGCACATGCCCAGGTTAATAATTGCCTGAAAGGCCATCATAGCAAATATGCCAATGCAAACCAAGCGTCCGGTGGTATCGCGTGCGTGGCCCGAAACAATAAGAATTCTGGCACACACAAAGCCCAGCAGCAAAAGGAAGAACAGGCAGCCCATAAACCCCAGCGATTCCCCCAGGAAGGAAAAGATAAAGTCGTTGCGAATTTCCGGCACGTTGATATGGTCGCCAGAGAAAATACCCTTGCCCCA
>CAYYOY010000249.1:0-2826 GCA_964473265.1 uncultured Oscillospiraceae bacterium | reverse complement strand
TGCGTTCCAGGTGACGGCTACGCATTTTCTGCAGCGCGTCCATTAATTCATTTTTTTGTATTGGCTTAAGTAAATAGTCACTTACGCCGTAGTGCACAGCCGTTTGAGCATATTCAAAATAGCGGTAGCCACTAATAATGATAAAATCGATATCTCGGTTCATTTGCTTGGCGCGGCTAATCATTTCCAGCCCGTCGCAGCCCGGCATGCGAATATCGGTAAGCACTAGGTCGGGCGAAAGCGCCTGAATTTTCTCCAGCGCATCGTCCCCATTTTTGGCAATGCCCACCACCTGCATGTCCAGGCTTTCCCAATCGGCCAGGTGTACAATTAACTGGCAGACCTTCTCTTCGTCGTCCGCCACCAACACCTTCATCATGTCCATCCCTCCCGTTTGCCGTTTTGTGGGCTAACAGTCGAATAGCTCTTGTTCCACCAGCGCACACAGCAGGTGGTAAATGGCCAAATGTTGCTCCTGCACCCGGTAGGTTTGGCTGCTGGGGGCTAGAATAGAAATATCGCACAAGGGGGCCAGTTGGCCGCCCTGCGCGCCGGTAAGGCACAGGCAGCGCAGCCCCAGAACCCGGGCGGTTTGCACGGCGGCCAGCACGTTTTTGGCGTTGCCCGAGGTGCTAATGCCCAGCAGGCAATCGCCCGGGCGGCCGTAGCCCAGCACCTGCTGTGCGTAACAAAGCTTGGGGTCTACATCGTTATCAAAGGCCGAGCGAAAGGCATTTTGGGTGTTTAGAGCAATGGCTGGCAGCGCACACTGCAGTTTTTCAGCCAACTCTTTGCCTTCTTCGCCAAACTGCTGTTCCAGCCGCTGGCCCAGCTCGGGTGGCAGGGGGCGGCGCAGCAAAAAGCCCTTCATAAGCTCGCCTACAATATGGTCGGCGTCTGCGCTGCTGCCGCCGTTGCCGCACACCAGCAGTTTACCGCCGTTGCGGTAGGTTTCCAGCAACAGTTGTGCTGCGGCCAAAATGGCCTGGTGCTGGGGCTGCAATTCGGGGTGGCGGAGGAAAAAATCGTCTGTCATGCCAAGGCTTTGTGGCTTCATGCTGTCGTGCCTGCTTTCTGTCGTTTTTACTTGCTGTCGTTGCCGAGCCCGGTCTAATAGGCGGCCACCATAAGCGCTGCGTAATCGCCCACACGGTCGCCCAGGGCGCTGGGCAGCACCCGGCAGGCGGCATAGGCTTGGGGCAACGCTTCGGCGGCCAGTTTTTGGTTGCAGGCCGGCCATATGTACGCGTGGCAGCGGGCGAAAATGCTGCCAATAATAATGCGCTCGGGGTTAAGAATATCTACCAGCAATGCCAGCCCTTCGCCCAGCAGCTCGCCCACCTGGCGGAAGAGCTCTAGCGCCAGGCCGTCGCCCTGTGCGGCGGCAAGGGCTGCGTCGTGTGCGGTGGCAGCCGGGGGCAGCGTGGTGGTATTTCCCTGGGCCAACCACTGAGCCCTCAGGGGCACCACCAGCTGGGCAATGCCCCCGCCGCTGCAAAAGCCCTCGAAAGAGCCCATTTTACCATAGCCCACCGGCCCAAACTGCCGCAGACGCAGGTGCCCTACCTCGCCCGCCATTTCGCAGGCACCGGGGTAGAGAGCACCGTTTAAGATAAGCCCGGCCCCCAGACCGGTGCCAAAGGTCATAAACACCATATTGGAACAACCCTGCCCCGCCCCCAGCTTCCATTCGGCCAGGGCACAGGCGTTGGCATCGTTGCACAGCCAGGCGGGCAGGCCAGCCTTCTCACGGAAAAAGGCAGAAATTTCAACTTCATCCCAGCCGGGCAGGTTGGGGGGGCTAAGAATAACCCCGCGTGTGCTATCCAGCGGGCCGCCACAGCTAATGCCAATGCCGGCGGGGGCCTGCTGCCACTGCTGGCGGCAAAGGCCGGTGCAGGCTTCAATATCCTGCAGCAGACAGCGCAGCATTTCTGTTGGGGTATAGCGGGCTGTGGGGTGGGGTGTGGCCTTAAATAGCACTTCGGCATTGCCACCCTGCACCCGCCCCAGGCTTACGGCGCATTTGGTACCGCCAATATCTACGCCAATTACCAGCATGCCGCACCACTTCCCGTTTGTCAAATTTGCTACTTTCCTAGTGTATCACAGTTAAAATTTTATTTCAATTTTAACTTTTTCACAAAGCTATGGCTTGTTTTCCTTACAAAATGTGGTACACTTGAGATAGACAAATGACAACTAGGAGGTCTTGGCATGGAACTTTACAACAAGGTAGATACCTTTTTAAGGCGCTACGGGCTTTCGCCTGAAACGCTGGATGCACAGGAGGAATGCCACAAGTTTATGCAGCAGATGCAGGCCGGGCTGCAGAGCGCCGGTGGTTCTTCGCTGCTAATGCTGCCCACCTATATTGCTGCCCAAGGTTCCCTGCCGGTAAACCAGCGGGTAATTGTAATGGATGCCGGCGGCACCAACTTCCGGGTGGCCACGGTGCACTTTAACGAAGCGCTGGTGCCGGTGGTAGAGCACTTTCAAAACCACCCCATGCCGGGTAGCGCCTCAGAGGTTACCATTGAAGAGTTTTACGAAACCGTGGCCGATTTCCTTATGCCTGTAATTGATTTGAGCGATAAAATCGGCTTTTGCTTTTCCTACCCGGCAGAAATTTTGCCCAACCGCGACGGCCGCCTGCTTGCCCTAACCAAAGAAGTGAAAATTAAAAATTCTTTAGGTGCCGTGGTGTGCGAGGGTATTGCAAAAGCGCTGAAACAGCGCGGTGTGCAGCGCGAAAAGCAGTTTGTGTTGCTCAACGATACGGTAGCCACCATGCTGGGGGCCAAGGCCAGCTTTGCCAACTACCCC
>CAYYOY010000248.1:0-2839 GCA_964473265.1 uncultured Oscillospiraceae bacterium | reverse complement strand
TAGCCCACACACGATTTCCAGTCGTGCGCCTTAGACCAACTCAGCCATCTCTCCATTATGCAGTTTTTGTTGCTATGCTAGTGCGCAGATTATTGCTGCGCCTGCGGGCGCCAGCAGAATGTTATTATACAGCAAAGCAATGTAAAAATCAATATATCTAAAAAATATTTCGAGCAATTTTTACACGGTAAGCCGTTGCATATTACTGCACCCTTTCGGCATTTACCGTTGCCACCAAAGCGGCTATAAAACCTGCTGCACAAATAGTATACCACATTTCCGTCACTTTACCGAGCAATTTTGCCCGCCCCTTGGCAGAAAACCACTTACAGAAGAATTTAGCATAGCATAGCCGCATGCGCACAAAATAGGGGTGGGCTAGGCAGAAAGCCCATTTTGCCCCAATTGACACAGTTTACTAATGTTAGTATACTTTCAAATGTAAAAGGTTAAGAAAAGGCGGAGGAAAAATGAACCACCAAGCCCGACATAAGCCCTCGCTGAAAAGCTCTATGTTTATTGTATTTATTACGCTTATTTTCCTGCTCTCGGCTGCTACTACCGCCATTTCCATATCAAAGTCTGTTTCCAGCATTGCCATGCAAACCGATAATATGGTCGACTACCATCTGCTGCAAAATTCGCAGTATGTCAACGCCTGGATAAACACCCAAAAGAACCTGCTGCTATCGCTTTCACAAGAAGCCGAATTGCGCCAAAGCTATACCGATAAAGACGCTATGCAGGGCTACCTTGCCCAGCGCCAAAAGGAATACCCCTATGTTTTGGCCTTCTATATGGGTATGCCCGATAACACTTGGGTCGATTCTACCCTATGGGTGCCCGGGCCCGATTTCATTGCCTACGAGCGCGATTGGTACAAGGCCGCCGCAACCAGCAACGATAGCATTATTACCGACCCTTATATAGACGCGCAAACCAAACAGCTTGTGCTCACCGTTGCCCGCCAAATTCGGCGGGGTAACACCATGGCAGGTGTAATGGGCATGGATATTACCATGGATGCTGTGCAGGAGTTTATGCACAATTCCGTTACACCCGAAGGCTCTTACGCCTTTGTTGTCAACAGCGCGGGGGATGTTATTATGCACCCCCAAGAATACTTTCCCGAACAGAACGGCAATTTTGTAAACCTTACACAGGAATATGGCGAAACCTACGCACCCCTGCTGCAGAGCATAAAGGCCGGGAGCAGCGAAACGCTAAACTTTACCGATTATCAAGGCAACCGGCAGTATTTTAAGTATACCCCTGTTCCCGGCACCGATTGGAGCGTGGTGCTCAGCTTTCCCTACCATTATCTAAGGGGGGATATTACCGCTAGCCTTATTACCAATCTTGGCATCTTCCTGGTTATGCTTGTTGTGGCTATCGGGGTGCTCACTTGGTACGCCCGCCGGTATCTGCTGCCCATTGAAAAGGTGTGTAATAATCTTGACCTAATTAGCAACGGCAGCCTGAACGAAGCCGGGGAAGAAGTGCAGGCCCATAGCAAGGAGCTGCAGCGTCTTACCACTTCTATGAATGCCATGAAGGCTACCCTTACCTCATATATTAACGAGATAGGGGACGTAATGCGCAGCCTGGCCGCCGGCGACCTTACTGTAAATATTGCCAGAGAATATATTGGCGATTTCCGCGAAATTCAAAGCTGCATTGTAACTACCCTTGCGGCGCTCAACAGTACCTTTACCGGCATTGGCCGTTCTTCGGGCGAAATTGCCGCCGGGGCCAGCCATGTTTCAGACGCTGCCAGTAACCTTGCCCACGGGGCAACAGAACAAGCCGTTTCGGTGCAGGAACTGGCTGGCTCCATTGCAGCCGCTTCGGCCAGCATACGCAATACGGCCGATAGCGCCGAGCATGCCAATGCAATTTCCTCCGAAACCTCTGCCAAGCTTATGCAAGGCAACCGCGATATGCAAGAGCTGCTGGCCGCCATGCAGGAAATTCACACTAAATCGGAAGAAATTCAAAAGATTATAAAAACCATAGAGGATATCGCCTTCCAGACCAATATTCTTGCCCTCAACGCGGCGGTGGAAGCCGCCCGGGCCGGTGCGGCCGGCAAGGGCTTTGCCGTGGTGGCCGACGAAGTGCGCAACCTTGCAGGCAAATCTGCCGAGGCGGCCAAGAATACCACCCAGCTTATTGAAGATTCCGTAACCTCTATTAACGAAGGGGTGAAGCTGGCCGATATTACCGCCAAAGAACTGCTGGGTGTAGTAGAAGGCGTAAAGGCCACCACCGGTGTAATTTCTGAAATAACAACGGCTACAGGCGAGCAAGCAGCCGCTTTAGACCAAGTAACAATTGGGCTGGACCAAATTTCGGCCGTGGTGCAGACAAACTCGGCCACCAGCGAAGAAAGTGCAGCTGCCAGCCAAGAGCTTTCGGGCCAAGCAAACCTGCTGCGTGAACTCGTAAGTAAATTCAACGTAAAACACCTGAACACCCAGCCACCCAGCCCGCTAGGCGGCTCTGTGCACACCCTGCACTATACCGAAATTCCCGAGGAACGGCATGCCGTAGAAATTGTGCATACCGCCTATGCAAGCGACAAATACTAAATATAAAGCCAAAAGCAAGAGAGCCGAAAGGCTCTTTTGCTTTTTTAGGGTGGAACAAACGAGGAGCATGCATGCGCTTGCCACTCTTAGGCCAATTTCAATTTTTTCTTCCAAAAGCGAGTGGCCTAACTGGCTTGCTGTCATTTGAGGGCGATGATGGTTATATTTTAAACTTTTTATGAAAAAACTGTTGCAAAAAATGCAATCGTGTTGTATAATTACCCTCGTCCCTAAATATTTGGACGATT
>CAYYOY010000247.1:0-2861 GCA_964473265.1 uncultured Oscillospiraceae bacterium | reverse complement strand
CGTCACCTGGAACGCAGCCAGCTTTCGTTGGGCGACGCTGCGGGCGGCACTTTAAAACAGGCCGACCTACAGCGGCTGCGAGGTGCCCTGTTTACCGACCTTTGCCTGCCTCAAGCACCGCTGGCCATGCCCGAAAGCTTGCAGGCCCTAAACACCACCTACTACTATCACTTTCAGCCTGGGCTGTTTCAGGTTATTATTGTAAAGGTAGATTGCTCGTATGACGATTTCATCCACAGTGAAGGTGTAAAAATTTTGGAAGAAAAGGCCTGTGCCATTCTGCACACCCAGCTGGAGGAAGAGTGCTACGATATGCACTGCTTTCCGCTGCAAAGCTATATTTATGCCGTGCTCAACTTTGCCCCCCACCACAGCCAGCAGCTGCGCCGCCGGCTAAAGGCCGCCATGGACGATTTAACGGTGCAAAAAAATGCCTTTAAGCTGGCAAACTTTACGCTGGGGGCAGGCGAAACTGTGCAGCAGCTGCAGGCGCTGCCACATTCGGCCCGGGTTGCCCGCGCAATGGTAGATCAGCGGGTGTTCGACGGTGCAGGCAAGATTATAGAATGTTTGCCGCAGCCCACAAAGCCACAGGGTTTTGGCAGTGCACTGGCAGAATTTAGCAGCAAAATAGCCGCCTGCCTTGAAATATTAGACCAACCCGGTGCGTTGCAGGCAGTAGAGGCCTATTGCCAAAACGCCCTGGCATCCTGTGGCCAACAGGGTAGTGCCCTGCGCCAGGCGGTGCAAAATGCCGGCAGCAGCTTTTTGTTTGCGCTGGGCCAGCACAGCCACCAAGCCCCTGCCCGCCAGGGGGAAGATTTTGCCGCCCGGCTAGATTTTTGCCAAACCGCCAAGGCACTATTTGAAGAGCTACATCAGCTGGTATCCGGCTGCTTGCAAACCATTTCAGAAGAAAAAAAGCAGGCCGATATCCGGCCTATCCGCCTGGCTAAGCAATATATACAGCAAAACTATATGCACCCCATTTCTCTGGAGGAAGTGAGCGAAATGGTAGGCTTTAACCCCTCTTATTTCAGCACACTTTTCAAAAAGGAATGCGGTAAAAACTTTTTAGAATATGTAAGCGAAGTGCGGGTGAACAAAGCCAAAGAGCTGCTGCGTGAAACCAAGCTGAGCATTGGGGATATTTGCGTACAGGTAGGATATCTGGATATCAAGCACTTTACCCAAATATTTAAGAAATACTGCGGCATAAAACCCGGTGAATATCGCAAGCTGTATTCCTAAACAGTGAGGAGGGTGCGGTATGAAACGGCGGCTGCGCTATATTAGCTACCATATTGTAGGCATTGGCATTGCCATGGGGTTTATGCTCTTGCTGCTGCTGGCCACTCTGTTGCTGCGCGCCTGGCCCGATATTGGTGTGCTGGCGTTGGCACTGGGCGCTACGGCGGTGTTCTGTGGTATACTCTTCTGGTGCTACCGGTGGGTTTACCTGCCCTATAAGGCCAATGTAAAGCTGTTGGAGCTGTTTGCCAATGGCTACACCCTGCAGGGGGTATACGACCTGCCCTATTTTCTAGACCCTTCCATGGAAAAAGCCCTGCTGCGCCTGCGCGACCTGGTAAGTGTAAACGAATATATTGGTGCCAGCAAGCGCCAGGCCCAATATCTGGCACTGCAAAACCAAATTAACCCTCACTTTTTATACAACACGCTGGAGGGCATTCGCAGCGAGGCGCTTACCTCCGGCCTGCAGAGCGTAGGCGAAATGGCCGAGGCTCTGGCCCGCTTTTTTCGCTACACCATTTCTAACCCCGAAAACCTGGTAACGCTGGAAGACGAGCTCACTAATGTAGAGAACTATTTTTTTATTCAGCAGTACCGTTTTGGCCAGCGCATCCGGCTGGTGGTAGACTATGACGACCCTGAGGGCAAGCAAACTGTGTTGGGCTGCTACCTGCCCAAGCTAACCCTACAGCCGGTGGTGGAAAACGCCATTATCCACGGGCTGGAACGCAAGGCCGGCGAGGGCTGTGTGCGCATTAAGCTGGGTACCACCCGTACCCGGCTGCTTATTACTGTTTCAGACGATGGCGTGGGCATAGACGAAGCCCGCCTGGCCAAGCTTATCCGCAAGCTCAACACCCTTTCGGTGGAATATATTAAGGCTGAAGGGGAGCCCCAGGGCGGCATTGCCGTGCTCAACGTAAACAGCCGCATTAAGCTACTGTTTGGCGAGGAATACGGCATAACTGTATGCAGCACCCCCGGGCAGGGTACGGATGTGGAAATTTCGCTGCCGCTGGCTGCCGGGGATGACCTGCGTAGCCTGCAGCGTAAATGGGAGGGCGTGCTGTGAGGAAGGAAACCCTGCGCATTGAACGCCTAACCCTGGCGGAAGGCGGTGTAACCCAGCTAGATTGCCTGAGCCTTTCTATCTTCCAGGGCGAGATTATGGGCCTGGTGTGCCTCAATTTTAACGGGCAGGAAGCGCTTATCCGCCTGCTGTGCCACAACACCCCCATAGACTACGGCTACCTCTACCTGGAAGAAAAGATGGTGAACAGCTATCTCGATACCCCCGGGGGCGATAACCCGGTGGCGGTTATCAACACCCATACACGGCTTGCCGAAAGCCTTACGGTAGCCGACAATGTATTTGTGCTGCGGCGGGGCTTTAAGAAATATATTATCAACCCCACCGTGTTGGGCAACCAGCTAGAGCAATTCACCCGCGAGCTGGGCATTCACCTAGACCCCCAGCAGCTGGTGGGGGAGCTTTCCTTTTTTGAAAAATCTGTTGTTGAGCTGCTGCGGGCGGTAATGATGGGCGCCAAGCTTATTATCGTGCGCGATATTAGCAACTTCATAAGCGCGGCCGACCTTAAAACCTT
>CAYYOY010000246.1:0-2872 GCA_964473265.1 uncultured Oscillospiraceae bacterium | reverse complement strand
GTCGACATGTTTTTCTCTTTTCTGTATATTTAAAGTGATAATATACAAATGGTATTATTATTCAAGGAAATCCTTCAGCCTTTTGCTGCGGCTGGGGTGACGCAGCTTACGGAGTGCTTTGGCCTCTATTTGACGAATGCGTTCGCGAGTAACGTTAAATTCCTTGCCCACTTCTTCCAGTGTGCGGCTGCGGCCGTCTTCCAGGCCAAAACGCAGCTTTAACACTTTTTCTTCGCGGGGGGTAAGGGTGGAAAGCACATCCCCAAGTTGTTCCTTCAGCAGGGTGTGGCTGGCAACCTCCGAAGGGGCAGGTGCGTCGTCGTCGGGAATAAAATCGCCCAGGTGGCTGTCTTCTTCCTCACCAATGGGGGTTTCCAGCGAAACAGGCTCTTGCGCTACCCGCATAATTTCGCGTACCTTATCTACCGGCATTTCCAGCTCAATGGCAATTTCCTCGGCGGTGGGCTCGTGGCCGTTTTTATGCAGTAGCTGGCTCGAAACCTTCTTCACCTTATTGATGGTTTCCACCATGTGCACCGGAATACGAATGGTACGAGCTTGGTCGGCAATGGCACGGGTAATGGCCTGGCGTATCCACCAGGTGGCGTAGGTAGAAAACTTAAAGCCTTTGGTGTGGTCAAATTTTTCTACTGCCTTAATAAGCCCCAGGTTGCCTTCCTGAATTAAATCGAGGAACTGCATGCCGCGGCCTACATAACGCTTGGCTATGCTTACTACCAGGCGCAAATTGGCCTCGGAAAGGCGTTTGCGGGCATAGGCATCGCCATTTGCCATGCGCGTAGCAAGGTCTATTTCTTCTTCGGGAGAAAGCAAAGCCACACGGCCAATTTCCTTCAGGTATACCTTTACAGGGTCGTCAATATTAATGCCTTCGGCGTAGAGTGCAACCTCCAAGTTTTCACCCGGAATAATCTCCACGTCGAGATCCAGGTCTAAATCCTGTTCGGGCACAAAATCGTCCACAATTTCAATGGCGTAGCTTTCCAGCGTATCATAAAGCTTTTCGGCCGTTTCGGCGTCCAGCTCCAGCTCTTCCAGGGCTTCGTTAATTTCCTTGGTGGAAAGCTTGCCGCTTGCCTTACCCTGTTCCAGCAGTTCTTTAATTATGTTTTTCTTTTCTGGCAGTGCCAATATTGTTACCTCCACTTTGCGGCATGTTGGCTATTTAGCCAGCCTCTTTTTTTCTGCCGCCAGACCGCTTATGTAATTTCGCAGTTCTTCGCCCTCCAGCTCGGCGACATAGCCAGAGGCGCCTGTTGTTTGATAGCTTTTTATTTTGTGTATCAGGTCGTCCAATGCTTCTGGCGGGGTGGAAAGCCCCGCTTCCCCGGCGGTTAACCAAGCCAGTTTGGACATTTCCTGCGGTTCCAGAAAGGCGCCCAGCGCCATAAGGTCGGTGCTTTGGCCGGCTGCCAGGCGGGTGTACAGCAGCTGGTAAAGCCGTCGGTTGGCCTGCGTAACAAGGGCCTCGGGCGGCAGGGCTTCTGCCAGCTTACCAAAGCAATCGGGGTGGCGAAGCAACAGCGCCAGCAGCTTTTCTTCCGCCACAGCAAAGGGGCGCAAGCGGCTGCGTTCGGGGTCGCTTTCTTGCTGGGGCG
Source organism: uncultured Oscillospiraceae bacterium (assembly GCA_964473265.1). Taxonomy (GTDB): domain Bacteria; phylum Bacillota; class Clostridia; order Oscillospirales; family Ruminococcaceae; genus Heteroruminococcus. The sequence continues at coordinate 1,253 of CAYYOY010000246.1, read as the reverse complement.
GGGAATAAATGCGAAGGTCGGCCCGGGCTTTTTTCTGCACCGCCTTTGTGCGCTGACGGCGTATACCCTCTACCTGCGCCACAATAGCCTGCTTTTCCACCCCAAGCTTGACGGCCTGCTGCGAGATATAAACGTCGCGCTCTACCGGGCTGGAAAGCCCGGCCATAAGCGTGCAAAAGGCCTTTAAAAAGGCCACCTTGCCCTCGGGGGTTGCGGTATCGTGCCGGGTATACAGGCCGGTAATGGCAAATTCGGTGGCGTTTTGGCTGCCGGCCAACAGCTGCTCAAACCGCCCGGGGCCATACTTTTGTATAAATTCGTCGGGGTCTTTCACACCGGTTATCGCCAGAATGCGCACCGGTAGGCCGAGTGGGTCGAAGTGCGAAAGCGCCCTGCGGGCGGCGGTTTGGCCGGCGTCGTCGCTATCGTAGGCCAGCACAATTTCTTTGGCATACTGTGCGGCTAGGCGGGCTTGGTCGCCGGTAAAGGCGGTGCCCAGGCCGGCCACGGCGTTATCAAAGCCGGCTTTATGCAGGGCAATCACATCCATGTAGCCCTCGCATAGAATAAGCTGGGGACGCTTTGATTTTTTTGCAAAGTTTAAAGCAAAAAGGTTACGGCTTTTTTTAAACACCGGGGTATCGCCCGAGTTTAAATATTTTGGGCCCCCTTCGCCCAAGCTGCGCCCCCCAAAGCCAATGACATTGCCCCGTAAATCAATAATAGGGAACATTACCCGGTTGCGGAAGGGCACATAAAACCCGCCTTTATTGCTCTGGGTAAGCAGCGCCGCTGCCAGCTGTTGCTGGGGGGCAAAACCCTTGGCTTCCAAATGGTGTTGCAGCTCTTGCCAGCCGTCGGGGCACCAGCCCAAGCCAAAGCGGCGAATTACACCATCCGAAAGGCCTCTGCGGCGCAAATATTCCAGCGCCGGGGCACCACGCGGGCTATAAAGCATTTGATAAAAATAGCGGGCGGCCTCGCGGTTCATTTCCAGAACCTGCATTTTCAGCCGTGCGGCGCTGTCGTCAAAGGTATCTTCCGGCATGGGCATGCCGGCGCGCTCGGCCAGCAGGCGAATGGCCTCGGGGTATTCCAGATTTTCGCGGTGGCGCACGAAGCTGACAACATCTCCCCCTGCACCACAGCCAAAGCAATAGTAGCTCTGCGTATCGGGAAAAACAGTAAAGCTGGGGGTTTTTTCGCTGTGGAAGGGGCAAAGGCCGGTATGGTTGCGCCCCCGGCGCTTGAGC
>CAYYOY010000245.1:0-2877 GCA_964473265.1 uncultured Oscillospiraceae bacterium | reverse complement strand
GTCATGTAGTTCTCTTGACAGCGACACCAACCGACATTGCCCGTTTTCCCGGTTGCCGTAGGTGCTAAAACGCTCTGCCAACCCCTGCTGCCGGCTTTGCCGGCGGCAGGGGTTGGCAGAGCTCGGGCTACTTACTAAAAAAGCTTTCAATTTCCTCACGTGTAAGGAAAGGCTTATACCTGTGGATAATGGAGTGGCAATTGGAGCATACCGGCATCAAATCGTCTGGCGTAGCAGTATAATTCTGGCCAATGGTGTGCAGAGGTACGACATGGTGTACTTCAATAAAATCTTTCCCACGTGGCCCATAGCGCTCTTCAAAGGTAAAGCCACACATGCGACAGGTTGTCCCATATTTTTCAATGCACTTCCTGCGTAAAGAAGGGTTTCGTTCATAACGGTTTACGGTAATCTGTCGTTTTGCCCCTTCCACCACTGTTTCGTTATGGTATTCACCGTGGTCGAAGTAGTTATAGGTAGTGGGGGAATCAAGCATACTTTGGTCGCGCAAGCCCCATATGCCACTGCCAAGGCCGTTCACCGAATAGAATAAATCCTCCGCGCCGTCGTAGGTTTGGGTATCGCTACTATGGCGCTGAATTGTGGTGCTCACACTTTGCCGCCAGTTGGCGTTGGTTTGTATATAAGGCAGGTTGCCCCGTGTTTCCATGTATTGGTAGAGGGCAGATAGCGATGCCTGCCCTCCTAACGCGCACAGCGCAGCAAGAATTTCTGAAAGATTTGTTACTCGCTCCTGCCTCATATATTGCGGCCCCCTATGTATTTGGCTGTTTGTAGCTACTCTCTCCCAATATCGCGGTGGGTGCACACCACGCTATACTGCTGGGTGGTAAGCAGCTGGGTAATTGCCTCGGCAAACACCACCGAACGGTGCTTGCCGCCGGTGCAGCCAAAGGCTAGGGTAATTTGGCTGCGGCCTTCCTCGGCTGCCAGGCGCACATATAGCTCTACAAGGCGCGAAATACTTTCCATCATCTGTTGCGATTGCCCAAAGCTCATTACATAATCGCGCACCGGGGCCTGCAGGCCGGTTTGGCAACGCAGATCTTCCTGATAAAAGGGGTTGGGCAGGCTGCGTAAATCCAGCACTAGGTCGGCCTCGGGGGGGAGGCCGTGCTTAAACCCGAACGACATACAAAAGCACAGCATGCCGCTTTCCTTGCGGTTGAAAATATGCGTCAGCTTATCTCGCAGCTGGGTGGAGGAAAGCATAGTGGTGTCTATTAAAACACTGGCCCGCCTGCGCACTAAATCTAGAAAGCTGCGTTCGGCCAGCAGAGCTTCGCCCATATCGGCGCAGCCCTGGTCTAGCAGGGGGTGGCGGCGGCGGGTTTGTTTGTAACGGGTAATAATGGCCTCGTCGGCGCAATCTAAAAAGACAATGCGGTAGGCAATGTCTAGGCATTCCAACTGGGCCAGGCATTCTTCCAGGTTATCGCCCATATCCTTGCCGCGAATGTCAATAACCACCGCTACCCGCAGCAGAGCATCGCTGTTTTGTGCGCAGAGCTGGGCAAACTGCCCAATGAGCTTGGGGGGCAAATTATCCACGCAGTACCAGCCGAGGTCTTCCAGTGTGTCAATGGCTTTCGATTTCCCCGCCCCCGACATACCTGTAATAATAACCAGCTCCATACGCTCCTCCTTTTAGTCGGCCCCAAGGCCTTTGCCTAACAGCTTAACCTCGCATTCCAGCAGGCAGCCGGTCTGGGCCTGCACCCGCCGGCGCACCTCTTCTATAAGTGCTAAAATGTCGGTAGCGGTGGCATTATCATAATTAATTAAAAACCCGGCATGCTTTTCGCTCACCATTGCGCCGCCTATGCGTAAACCTTTTAGGCCGCAGGCGTCCACCATTGCCGAAGCATAGCCGCCCGGTGGCCGCTTAAAGGTACTGCCGGCACTGGGGTATTCCAGCGGTTGTTTATCCTTTCGCTTTTGCAGCGTTTCTTCCATACATTTGCGAATTTCTTCTTTGTTGCCGGGGTGCAGCTGCAGCACGGCAGAGGTAATAATGCAACCGCTGCCCTCATAGGCACTGTGGCGGTAGCAAAAGCCCAGCGCCTGCCCTTGCAGGCTGCCGGAACTGCCGTCGGGGTTCAGGTGAGTAACGCTGTGCACAACGCTGCTTATTTCACCGCCGTAGGCACCGGCGTTCATATATACCGCACCGCCTAGGCTGCCGGGTATGCCATAGGCAAATTCCAACCCGGTAAGGCTGTGCTCCAGCGCAAAGCGGCAGAGAGACATCAGGCTTGCGCCGGCCTGGCAGGTAATTTGTGTCTCGCCGGCGCGTTCTATTTGCGAAAGGCCCTCGCCAACGCAAAGCACCAGGCCGGGAATACCAGCATCTGCCACCAACAAATTGCTGCCCCTGCCAATTACAGTGGGGCTAATCCCCAGCGCATTGCATTGCCGCAGCAGCTCTGCCAGCTGCGCTTCAGAGGTTGCCTGCACAAACAGCTCGGCCGGCCCCCCAACCTTAAAGCTGGTGTGGCGGTACATGGGTTCGTTTTCAAGTAAATTATAGCCGGCTTGGGTTAAAGTGCTGCGCAGCTGCTCAAATGTAGACATTCCATCCTCCCAGTTGTTGTAGGTTGCCTGCATATGTAGTTACCCCTAGCATATGCGCAACCAGGTGGTGCTGTGTGTCGGTTACTGTTACAGGCCCAGTGGTTTGCAGGCCGCGCAAGGCGGTTAAAATGCACTGCCACAACGCCTGCCTGCCTGTAAATGCGCATAGCTGCAGCATTATGTAAATTGTTTACCGGCACGCTGCCCGGCAAAGGTAACAAAGCGTTCCCAGTCGGCATTTAGCACCAGTTGTTCGGGAAAGCCTATTTCCTCCAGCATGGT
>CAYYOY010000244.1:0-2913 GCA_964473265.1 uncultured Oscillospiraceae bacterium | reverse complement strand
GAAAATCCGGCCGGATTTTCCCCTCGTACCCCATGCAGAATTCGCCTACAGCGGGCCTCGCCCGCCGGGCCGGCTTAGCGCAGCTCTACCCGGCGAATTTTCCCGCTTATGGTCTTGGGCAGGCCTTCTACAAATTCCACAATGCGGGGGTATTTGTAGGGCGCCGTGTGCTCTTTTACATATTCTTGAATTTCCTGCTTTAGCGCTTCGGTAGGCTCGGTGCCCTTTACCAACACAATGGTGGCCTTTACTACCTGGCCGCGCACCTCGTCGGGCACACCGGTTACGGCGCATTCCAGCACATAGGGCAGCTCCATGATTACGCTTTCAATTTCAAAGGGCCCAATGCGGTAGCCCGAAGATTTAATAAGGTCGTCGGTACGGCCTACATACCAGAAGTAGCCGTCCTCATCGCGCCAGGCCATATCGCCGGTGTGGTAGGCATCGTCGAACCATACGGCCTGGGTTTTTTCGTCGTTGCGGTAGTAGCCGGTAAACATGCCTACAGGCACGGCATCGCTGGTGCGCACCACAATTTCGCCCACTTCACCGGCCTTTACCGGCTTGCCGTCGGCCCCCAGCAAATCTACCTGGTATTGCGGGCTGGGCTTGCCCATGGAGCCCGGTTTGGGCTGGGTGCCCAGCAGGTTGGCAATGGTAAGGGTGGTTTCGGTCTGGCCAAAGCCTTCCATCAGCTTCAGGCCGGTTGCGTTGTAAAATTGCTGGAATACCTCCGGGTTGAGTGCTTCGCCAGCAATGGTGGCATGTTTAAGCGAAGAAAGGTCATAATCGGCCAGCTTTTCTTTAATGAACATACGGTACATGGTGGGGGGAGCACAGAAGGTGGTAATTTTATATTTTGCAAAGAGCGGCAGCAGGTCGGCCGCATCGAAGCGTTGGAAGTCGTAGGTGAAAACCGGGGCTTCACACAGCCACTGGCCATAGAGCTTGCCCCACACGGCCTTGCCCCAGCCGGTGTCTGAAATGGTGAAGTGCAGGCCGTCGGGGTCTACATTTTGCCACCAGCGGGCAGTTAAGATATGCCCTAGCGGGTAGGTAAAGTTGTGGGTGGCTATTTTGGGGTAGCCTGTGGTGCCGGAGGTAAAGTACATAAGCATTGGGTCGGTAGCAAGTGCGGCTTGGTCGCCGGTGGGCCGGGCAAAGGTGGCGGGCTGCTGTGGCAGGGCTTCGTCAAAGTTCAGCCAGCCCTCACGGCTGCCGTTTGCCATAATACGCAGTTTCAGGGTGGGGCTTTCAGGCAGAGCGGCGTCAATTTCGGCGGCAGCGGCATCCTCGCTGGTGCACACCACGGCCTTTACACCGGCAGCATCAAAGCGGTAGATGAAGTCTTTTGCCACCAGCTGGTGGGTTGCGGGAATAACCACCGCGCCCAGCTTGTGCAGCGCCAGAATGGAATACCAGAACTGGTAGTGGCGTTTCAGCACCAGCATTACGCGGTCGCCCTTTTGTATACCCAGCGAAGCAAAGTAGTTGGCGGCGCGGGAAGCATTTTCCGCCATTTCGGCAAAGGTAATACGCTTTTCTTCTTTTTCCGAAGAGAGCCACAGCATGGCGGTTTTATCGGGGCAGGTGGCGGCCAGGGTATCTACTACGTCAAAGGCAAAGTTGAAGTTTTCGGGGTAGTGGAATTGGACGCCGGCCAGATTGCCGTGTTCATCCAGCTGCTCGGTAAGGTACTGCTGGTAGAGCAGCTTGCGGCCGGTGGTGGCAGAGCGTTCGGGGGCCTGTGCAGGTTGTGGCTGGGGCAGCTCAAGGCTATCGCCCTTCATTACAATGGCGAGGAATTCGCAATCTTGCCCGCCGGTGGCAACCATGCCGTGTGGGTGGGTAGCATCGTAGTAAAGGCTGTCGCCCTCTTGTAGCACTTCCACACGGTCTTCCAGCTGTACCTTCAGCTGGCCTTTCAGCACATAGTCAAATTCCTGGCCGGGGTGGCTGGAAAGATGAATGGCCGCGGCGTCATCTGCTGCAGAATATTTAGCTGTTACCACAAAGGGCTCAGCAAAGCGGTGGCGCATTAGCGAGGCCATGTGCTGGTAATCGAAGCCCTCGCGGCGTTTAATGGGCATACCAAGGCCTTTTCGAGCCAGGGTGTAAAAGCTCAGTTTCGGGTCCTGCCCTGTTACAATTTCGCTAATATCCACGCGTAGCCGCCCGGCACAGCGGTAAAGCTCGGTGAAGGAAGGGTCTTTCACACCGGCCTCGTAGGCCAGGTAGGTTTCCAGGCTTACGCCGGCTATGAGTGCCATTTCCTCGGGTAAAATTTCCATGGTTTGCCGCAAGCCCTTTAGGCGTTGGGCTACGCTTCCTGTTGTCTGTTCCATGTTTGGCGCCTCCTTTACAAAAATAAAAAAGCCCCGTCTCTTCTCTGAAGAGACGAAGCTTATGCTCCGTGGTACCACTCTACTTGCCGCAAAGGTTGCGGCCACTCTGTGCATCGGCAAGCCTGGGGCTGCGAATGCCTGCCCGTGTAACGGCGGGCTGCCGGTCTACCCTACTGGCCGAAGCGTTTGGGCAACTGCTGAAGGGGGATAAGCTACAGGCTACCTTTACTGCCTTGCACCAAACGGCAGCTCTCTGTAAAAGGAAAAATCCCGCGCGGTTGTCCCGTGTATCGGGGCAGCAAAAGCGCCCCAGCGCATTTCGTGTGTGAAATTGCAATTAGCATACCATAGCTTTTTTAGGCTGTCAAGAGGAAATTTGCGTAAATCGCCTACTTGTTTTTCCAGCCCTCAAACGGTATAATAATTATACAAAGGGTAGCATAGCTGCCCCACCCGGCATTGCCGGGTGCTGCCGCCCAGGCGGCAGGTGCAATTTTTAGCTCCATAGCAACCGGGGTGCAAGCCTTTGGCTTACTGCTATGGTATAGCATAAAAATTGTAAACTGCA
>CAYYOY010000243.1:0-2917 GCA_964473265.1 uncultured Oscillospiraceae bacterium | reverse complement strand
ACAGGTAGGTCTACCGTTTGGAAAAGCTTGCTGCTGGTAATATCGTTGCCGTTTACCTTTACACTGGATAGCGGCGATTCTGTTTTGGGCACAACCTTTACACTCGCAACCTCGTAAGGCACAGTGATGTCTGAATATGTAAGGGTGTTGGGGTTGAAGCTAAAGGTTTCTACCTTTGCGTCGTTGGCTTTGTTGAGCAGCTGCAGGCTGGAAAGCGTTGCGTTATCGTCGGGTGCGTTGCGTTTTACAAAAATGGTGTACTGCACTGCGTCGGCCGCACCGCTTTCGGGCGTTACGGTAACAACCACCTTAAAGGGCTTGCTGTAGGTTTCGGCCGTGGGAATGGGCAGCTTTTTCAGGGTAAAGGTGCGGGGGGCTATATTCTCGTTAATTTGCCAGGGGTTGTTGGTTACAAAGCTCCAGGGGGGCGAGGCCGGTTCGTCTAAAATGGTGGTGCCGTCGGTATCGTACACCGTGTAGGCAATTTGCTGGGCGTAAATATCTTCGGGCGCCATGGTAAGACGGAACTGGCTGGTGCTGTAGGGTATCGAAAGGTAATAATTAAGGTCGGCTCTATTAAAAGTTTGGCCGTCGTCAAAGGGCAAGGGGCGGTCGTCCTGCGTGGTAACGCCCAGCTGCGAAAGCATGGCGTTTTTGCTGGGTGGCAGGCGGGTAATATTAATAATATAGGTGCGAACGCTGGTGGTGCTTTCCGAGGTTACCGCCAGCTCCACGCGGGTGGTGTTATCGTCGGCCTCGCTGGTGTCGTAGGGTTTCAGGGTGGTCCATTCCTTGGCAGAACGGCTAATAGCCCCGCGCAGGGCACCGAACATGCCGGCAAAGAAGCCGCGCGTGGGGGCATCGGCATCCGGCATGGGGGTTTGCACAATGGTCGCGCCAATGTCGTTAGGCGTAGGAATAATTTTTACCACATTGGTTTTATTTACAACCGAAATATTATAGGTAAGCGTATTAGGGGTAAAGCCTGTGATAAGGTTGGGGGCTTCCGGGTCGTCCTGGCGGTAGACCTCGAGGCTTTTTAGGGTGGAATCTTCACTGGGGGGACGACGCATAATGTTGAGCATGTAGCGGGTGGTAGTGTAATCTTCGGCGGTTACAATAATTTCGGCGCGGATGGTGTTGTTTACCTGCAGGTCGATCGCCGGGTCGGGCCCAAATATGCCGTTATCCAAGCTGCCCTTGGAAACACCGTTTACGCGCAACTCTATACCCCGGGCCTTAATGTCGTTCAGCTGGGGTTTAAAGGTAATTTTATCGGTCTGGTAGGGCACGGTAAGGTCGTAATTTAGTTTATCGCTTTTAAAGCCATAGTCAATTTTATAATCGGCATAGCCGCCGGTATACCCGGGGGCCGGTGGGGCCAGGTTTAGGTCTTTCAGCGAGCTATCGTGGCTGGGGGTGTTGTCTACCACATAGACAGAAATATTTATGGTGCGGCCGGTATCCAGCTGGTTAATGCGGTCGTAGAAAGTAAAGGTAAGGTTTACCCTGCCGGCCTTTGCCGCCACAAATTTTACATGGCTTTGAAATTCGCTGGCGCTGGGCTGGCGGTTAATTTTATCGCCATATTTATATAGAGAGCTATCTATGTAGGTAAGCAGCTTGCCGTCGCCACTGGCGGTAATGGTGTAGTAGTTCATGGACGATTTCAGCGTGCCCATGCCCACCAGCGCAGAAACAGTATAGGGCATGGTGGGGGCAGGCACCAGCGGAACGGCGCCGTCGTATACATCCATATCAAACGAAAAGTTTCGGGGGGAATTGGCATTGGGCTGGGGGTTCATAGGGGTAATAGAGCCGGAGCCCACAATTTCTTCAAAGGAATGGATGCGCGGGCCAATGCCGTTGCCCAGCACAGTAATGGGAATTTCGGCCGCCGAGGTGTTTTCTAGCGGGGCGACGGCAAAGGTGGGAGTATAGCGCACGGTGGCTACCAGCTTACCGGTAACATCGGTATCGCGCGAAACCACAGTGGGGGTTACACTGGCCTGCCCGGGGTTATAGGTGGGAAAAACCACCACGTTTTGCCAGTCTGGGTCGTCGGGTATCCACTTCCACTGAACGGTTATAAGGTTCGATTGCGGCAGGTTATAGGCATTGGTGCGCTGCAGCAACGTGGGCGAGCTGGTAATTGCGCCAATGGTATCGCCCGTGGCCAGTTTAATGTAGGGGTTTCGCGTGCTGTCAGAGCTGGCTGCCGTGGGGTTGTGGGTAATGGCTTCGGCAATGTTGTTCACGGCGCGCTGGGGCGTAATTACGTTGAGGATGACGGGCGAAACGGCATCCTGGTTGAATTCAATGGTGAGCACATTGCCCACGACAACAAACTCTTTCGGCAAATTCCGCAATGTGAAGGAATAGGGGTAGTACCCCGCCTTCTGCAACTGCAGCGAAAGTGCAGTGGGTATGCCGCTTACCAACAGGTTGCCATCGGTATAGTTGGCAAAGTTGCCTACGGCATCGTACACCTTACCAAAAACAGGCATACCGTCGGTGCCCACGCTGGCAATTTCTACCGAGAGCGAGCTGCGCTGGGTTACCGGCACGCCGGGCGAATCTACCGTGAAAAGGCGGCCGTTCATTACGGCATAGCCTGTTTTAATAGTAGCCTGAAAGATAGCGCCCACGGTGTAGGCTGCGCCGGTGTCGCCCGCAGCGGCGGCGGCACCTGCCTCGGCCTTTATGGTATATTTACGCTCAACAACTGCACCCGAGCCGGTAAAGGTGGTGTCACCCGCACGGGTAATTTGCGTGCCGAAAAGGTCGCTTGTATTGCCCGGCACAAAGGCGGTAAGCTGGTTGCCTGTGGGGGGCACGTCGTAATCGCGCGGAACACTGGCGAAGAACTCAATAGTGGTGCCTTCAATAATAGTAGTTTGGGTAATTTGCGTGGTTC
>CAYYOY010000242.1:0-2936 GCA_964473265.1 uncultured Oscillospiraceae bacterium | reverse complement strand
TAGGCCAGTGGGTCGCTCTCAGTTATAAAGTCTTTTACCTGTTGGTCTTGGCCTAAGGTAAAGGCAAGCTGCTCTAAACGCAGAAACTCCTTTTGCAGGTCGTTCATAATTTGGTCGGAAAGATGGGTAATGGTTTTTTGGTTTTCGCTGCGCAAAACCTGCGAGGTGTAGCGGTAAAACCCGCCCCACATAAACACTGCGGCAAGAAAAAGCAGCCCCATTGCCGCCACCAGGCTGCGGCGAAGCCCCCGCTTGCTCATTCAAGCTCACCCAGGGGCGGATACTGTTTGCGGTGGGCGGTGGGGGAAATGCCGTAATATTCCTTAAAAACCTTGCAGAAATAGTAGTAATCGAGATATCCGCAATCGGCAGCTATGGCCTTTAGCGGCTTGCCGGTGTTTTTCATCTGCCGCATGGCTTCTTTCATGCGCAGCTCGGTAATAAAGCGGGTTAGGGTCGTGTTGTAGTGCTTGGCAAAAAGGTTACATATGTAGTTTGGGCTAAGGTTAAAGCTGCGCGAAAGTTTTTCCAGGTTCAGGCGTTGGCTAAAGTTTTCGCTTACATAGGCAATTAGGCGGGTAAAGGCCGGGTTGGCGCCGTTTGCATCGGGCAGGTAGCTCTCTTCCCGCTGCTTTTCAGAAAGGCGCTTATATAGCCGTTCCAGCACCATTTGCATATCCTGCTGCTGCACCGGCTTTAGCAGATAATCGAACCCCGAAAGACGAAAGAAAGCGCGGGAATCTTCGAAGGTGCCGTAGGCCGAGAGCATGACAAACTCGCAGTGCAGGCCCCGCTGTTTTAAGGCGGTTATCAGAGCAATACCGTCCATGGCGGGCATTTTAAGGTCGGAAAAAACTACATCGGGCTGCAGGCGGGCAATTTCCTCAATGGCCTGCAGTGGCGTGGCGGAAAAACCGCAGACTTCAAAGCCGTTATCCAGCCAGGGCACGGTTTCTACAATTTCGCCCAGTATTAGCTCGTCGTCGTCCACAACATAGGTGCGAAACATACACAAACACCTCCTAACAGCTTAGGGCGTTCCCTACATACTTTCGTAGGATTGTTGCACGGCCTCCAGTAGCCGTGGCAGTTGCCGCACCTCTAGCTCGGCAAGATATTGGGCCCAATCTTGCGGGGAGGATGGGTCGCGCTGGCCCAGCACAAACTGCCGCAGGCTTTCTTCGGTGTAGGCGTCTAACTGGCGGCGCAACATGGCAAGCTCGGGGGCGTCGGGCGTTTCAAAGTGGATAATTTTTATAAATTCCTGCGGCATATAGGGGCGGTAGGTAAGGGCGGCACAGGCATCCATAAATTCTTTATCGGCCTGAAAGCCGCTCCAGGTAATGCTATCCATATACTTTGCTTCCAGCAGAAAGGGGCCTGCACCCAGTAGGGTTTGGTTTTGCACCCTGTGCTGCAGCTGGTTTTTTACATGCAGCGCTGCCGCATTGCCCAGAATGTCAATATCGCCTTGGGCGCCAAAATCCCAATCCACACCTTGCTGGCCGTAACGGCTAATGAGCGAAGCCTGGGGGCTTAGCATAAGGTCCATAAGCTGAAACATGGCCTGGGGGTTGCGGCTTTTTTGCAGAATAATTCCCCCCACCTGGGCTGTAGGGGCATTGAGGGTAGCGGCGCGGTAGCCCCCGGGGCCGGTAAGCGGCGGCACATGAATGAAATTTTCGATTATTTCGGGCGAATCGGGGTGGATTACATCGGTAATGCTGCGTGCGCAAAAACCGCCCACAAGGTCGCGAGGGTCGTTTACCAGCTGGTTCAGGGCAAATTCATCCAGCCCGGCCTGGGTAGGCAGAATAAGCCCTTGGTCGTAAAGCCCGTTTAAATAAACCATTGCTTCGCGCCAGGCCTCGGTGGCGGGGGCAAAAAACACCCTGCCCTGCTGCACGGCCATGCGGGAATTTTGTGGGTCGTTATACACAAAGGCGTTGATAATAAAATTGTGGGTCTGCTTTGTATAGTTGCCATCCCCCGCGATGAGCGGAATTTCGTCTGCCAGGCCATTTTGGTTGGGGTCTTGCGTTTGGAAGGCCAGCAGGGTTTCGTAAAACTCTTGCGTGGTTTGGGGTATGCGGCGCCCCAGCACCTTGAGCCAGCCGACATTTAGCCACAGCCCCTGGCTGTTTTGGGTAATTTCAGAAGTGTTTACCCAGGGCAGATAGTACATTTGGCCGTCCTCGGCGCAGATGGCCTTGCGTAGGTCGTACTGTGTAAAGCCGGCCAGTGCCTGGGGGGTATATACCCCGCATTGGTCTATGTAGTGGTTTAGGGGCAAAACAAGCCCACTTTTGCCATATTGGTTTACGGCGGCTATAAGCTCTTCTTGCCCGCTGTCGGGCTGAAAGAACACGCCGTCTATTTCGCTGCCCTGGGCCGAAAGCAGCAGCCGCAGGTATTCCAGTGTAAAATCGCGCGGGATAAACGTAATCTCCAGCGTCATGCCGGTTTGCTCTTCCAGCCAGTTTTTATAGTAGTTGGCACCTATGTTTTGAATGTGCTCGGAATAGGGCATGGCAATGCGCAGCGTGGTGCGTGGGGTGGCCGGCGGCACACAGCCCGCCATGGCAAGGCAGGCCGCCAAACCCGCCGCCAGCAGAGCGCGCAGAGCTTTGAACATGCGTATCCCCCCTACAGGCATTATAAAATAAATACACAAAAAAGGAAAGAAAAAGTGAATTTATTACAAACGAATGTGAACTTTCTCGAATTTTCTGTTGGCAACTGCCGGGCAAAGCCTGTATAATAGCAGCGGGGGGATGAAGCCATGAGAAAGCTTTTGCTGTTTACTGCCGCTTTGGTGCTGCTTACTGCCTGTGGCTATGGCGGAGCTATGCCCAAGCAGGAAGAAATGGCACACTGGCTGGATGCCGCACAGCTAGAAGCCCAGCAAAGCCCCGAAGCGCTTTACCAGGCTGCAC
>CAYYOY010000241.1:0-2937 GCA_964473265.1 uncultured Oscillospiraceae bacterium | reverse complement strand
GGAAGTCGTCTACCGAAACGTTTTTTTAACTGGGGTCGGCATATACTGCGTCGATAATGTTGCCGGTGCGTGCATTGCTTTTGGTGCTACTGCTTTATTCTGCGCCGCGCGCATAGGCCGTGCCATACCCAATGCCTTGAATGCTCATGGTAATTGCCTCCTTTCGGCTAAATGTAAGTATCGAGCGCTGTGTTGCCCGCTAGAACAGGCCGGCCTGTTACTGCTTCGGCTGCCGCCAGTACATCCTGCTGGTGCTGTTGCTGCTGCCGGTTGCCGCTAAACTGCTGCTGGCCGCGCCCGTTGCCCCAGAACTGCTGTTGCTGTGCAAAGTTGTGGCTCTGCTGCTGGTAGCCTTCGTAAGAAGAAGCTTCGCGTGCGGTGGTAACCTGCTCAACCTCTGCGTTAAAGGGACGAAGCGCCGCGCGCAGTGTGTTTAGCTCGTTGTTCAGCATGCGCTCGGTGTGGGCGGTGGTGGTAATAATGCTCATTGCAATTTTACCGCCGTTTTGCACCATCTTTACGGTAATCTCACCCAAGCCTTCGGGACGCAGCTTGATGATAAATTCATCCTTACCCTTGTCCATTTGCTTAATGATACCGTTTTGCACCTGGTTTAGCAGCTCTTGCGGGTCTACCTGCTCGGCCTTTTCCACTTCGGCGGTGTGCTGGGTGGTGGTTACATTTTGCAGAGACGAGGCAAAATATTTGCCGTTTTCCACATCGCTTTGCAGTGCTTCAATGTCAATGGGTTCTTCCTCGGTGGCTTGCTTGCCCTGGCTTTCCAGCAGCTGCTGGGTTGCCTGCAGGTTGCGGTGGAAGTTTGCCTGCTGGGGCACTTCGGCTTGCTCGCCGGGCTGCTGCACCACCTCGAAGGGAAGCGCAAAGCCTGTAGCCTGCGTTTGGCCCTGGGGGGGTTGCTGGGGTTGTGCCTTTTCTGCCAGGTAGTTTTCCAGCATGGAAAGCTGCTCTTTAGAAAGGCTCTCGGCAAGGTTTATATTGCCTGCCGCAAGCTGTTCGACATGCCCTTGGGGCAGCTCAATGCCTGCCTCAGCAAGAAGCTCTTGCAGGTTTATGGGGCCGGCGGCCAGCATTTCGGCCAGAAGGTTCATTGCCAGCTCGGTTGCTTCTTCACTGTTTTGCTCCTGCGTAAGGTTAAGCAGGGCTTGCTGCATATCTTCGCCGGGCTCGGTAGAACCGGTTAGCTGTGCAAGCAGTGCGGAAAAAGCGTCGGTAGGCTGCTGCGCGGCTGCACCGGTGCGTCCGGAACCTGCCGAAAGCTGCCGTGCATTAAAGGTTTGTGCTACTGCCATGTTATCCATTTTCTCACCTCCTTTACAGGCGGGATATCTATGTGATGGCTTATCGCCTAATTGTCACCTTACACAATATTAGTGTCTTGATTTTGTGCAATTACTTTACTTGAAATAAATTCCGCAACTTTTTCCTCTTCGGCTTTTGCCAAATTATAGTTATATTCCTCAAGTTGCTTTTCTTTTAATTTCTCTAAACTTGTTACTTCTTTCGTACACTCTATGACAATTTTACGTTGTTTATCCACAGAAATTTCCAGAAGTTCAAGCTCTTTACGCATCAAACGCAATTGTATGCGCAAATTTTCCAATTGATACTTGGTACTTTGAATCTCTAATATAGTGGTGCCACGCTGTGTTTTTACTTGCATGTCTTTGTTAATATTCCAAAAACTTTGATCGTAATCGTTAATCTTTTGTTCAAGAGCAACACGTTGACTATTTAATAACGTTAAGGAATTTTTTTCTTTTTCAAGAATTTGTTCCCTATATTGTAACATTTTTTGCAAAGAAAAAACAAATTTTTTCATATTTTTTTATTTACCCCACACATTTTTTCAAAAGTGCTACGGTTTGTTCAAAATCTTCTGGTTCATCCACTTGCTGCTGCAAAAAGCGGTTGATATTCTCGATGTGCGAAATGGCGGTATCGAGCTGCGGATTTGTGCCTGCCTTGTAGGCGCCAATAGAAATAAGGTCTTGGTTGGCCTCATAGAGCGAAAGCATGTTACGCAGCTTGCCAGCGGCCTGTAAATGCTCTTTTTCAGAGATATCGTTCATCAGGCGGCTAACACTGCCCAGCACATCAATGGCCGGATAATGGTTCTTCATGGCCAGCTTGCGCGAAAGAATAATATGGCCGTCGATAATGCCGCGCACGGTATCGGAAATAGGCTCGTTGGTATCGTCGCCTTCTACCAGCACGGTGTAAATGCCGGTAATAGAGCCTTGCTCGAAGTTCCCCGAACGCTCTAGCAGCTTGGGCAGCACGGTGTAAAGCGAAGGGGGGTAGCCACGTGCTACAGGGGGTTCGCCCACACTAAGGCCAATTTCGCGTTGGGCCATGGCAAAACGTGTAAGAGAATCCATCATAAGCAGCACGTCGTTGCCTTGGTCGCGGAAGTATTCTGCAATGGTGGTGGCGGTAAGGGCGCACTTAGAGCGCATCATAGAGGGTTGGTCAGAGGTGGCCACCACCAGCACGCTGCGGCGCAGGCCTTCTTCACCAAGGTCGCGGTGGATGAATTCCACAAGCTCGCGGCCACGTTCGCCCACCAGAGCTATTACGTTTACGTCGGCTTTTACATTGCGGGCCAGCATGCCCATCAGGGTGCTTTTGCCCACGCCGCTGCCGGCGAAAATGCCCATTCTCTGCCCCTTGCCAACCGTTAGCATGCCGTCAATGGCCTTTACGCCCATTTGAATGGGTGTGCTAATGCGCGGGCGTGTCATGGGGTTCGAGGGTACACCGTTAATGGAATAATACGTTTCAGCCGCAATGGGCCCGTTATCGTCAATGGGTTGAGCCAGTGCGTCTACAATGCGGCCTATAAGCTGCGGGCTCATGCCTATTTTTAGCTTATCTCCGGTGTTTTTCACTACGCTGCCCTGTCCAATGCCTTCAATA
>CAYYOY010000240.1:0-2967 GCA_964473265.1 uncultured Oscillospiraceae bacterium | reverse complement strand
CTGCCACCGCTGCTTTCGTCTACCAGCGGAATAAGACTGTAGCCAAATTCCATTTCAATTTGCTCTACGCTGAGCAAATTGTAAACGTTATCAATATTTTTATAGTATTCGGCCTCGCTGGTAACTTCTTCGGTCGTTGCCGTTTGCACCTCTTCCGGCTCTGCCTTGGTCTCGCGCCGCATAAGCACAAAGCCTAGTGTTATAAGCCCGGCGCCTACTACAATAATTTGCAGCCAGGGGAAACCGGGAATAAGAACCAGCGACGAAATTACCGCGCCTGCCACAATAAGCACCATGGGCTGCGAAAGTATTTGCTTGGCAACGTCGGCATTCAGGTTCGATTCCGAAGCCGAGCGCGTAACAATCATACCGGTGGAAACCGAGATAAGCAGCGCCGGCAGCTGAGAAACCAGGCCGTCGCCCACGGTGGCCACTGTGTAAATTTGCATAATTTGGCTAAAATCTCCAACGTTGGTCATAAAGCCCATGGTAATGCCGCCAATTAGATTGATGAGCGTAACCACAATGGACATAACGGCGTCGCCCTTAACAAACTTAGAAGCACCGTCCATAGAGCCGAAGAAATCGGCCTCGCGCTGAATTTTTATGCGGCGTTCGCGGGCTTGCTTTTCGTCAATAAGGCCGGAGCTTAAATCGGCATCGATGGCCATTTGCTTACCGGGCATGGCGTCCAGCGTGAAGCGGGCAGAAACTTCGGCCACACGCTCGGAACCTTTGGTAATAACAATAAACTGCACCAAAACAATAATAAGGAAGATAACAAAGCCTACAATGGCGTTGCCTTGAATTACAAACTCGCCAAAGGTTCTTACCACAGCGCCGGCGTTGCCCTGCTCGGTAAGAATAAGACGGGTGGAGGAGATATTCAACCCCAGGCGGAAAAGCGTTGTAATAAGCAACAGCGAGGGGAAGATAGAAAACTCCAGCGATTCCTTTATGTACATTGTGGTAAGCAGTATCACAAAGGAAACGGTAATGTTCATAATGAACAGCAGGTCGAGTATAAAGGGGTGCAGCGGGATAAGCAGCAGCAATATTATAAGAATAACAAATATTGGCACTACGTTGTTAAATGCTTTCACGCTACTTCAGTTCCTTCTTCTTCAAGCTATATACAAATGCCAGAACCTCGGCCACCGGCTGGTAGAAGCTATCGGGAATTTCGCGGTCTACATCCACGGTTTCATACAGCCCGCGGGCCAGCGGCTTGTTTTCGGTGACGATAATATCGTGCTGCTCGGCAATTTCTATAATCTTCAGCGCTATGTTGTCGGCGCCCTTGGCTACCACTATAGGTGCGCTGCTTTTTTCGGGGTTATATTGAATGGCAACCGCAAAGTGGGTAGGGTTTCGAATAATTACATCGGCGTTGGGCACGTTTTGCATCATGCGGCGGTTGGCTGCGGCACGCTGCTTTTCTTTAATTTTGCCCTTTACCTGTGGGTCGCCTTCGGTTTGCTTATACTCTTCTTTAATTTCCTGCTTGCTCATGCGCATGTTCTTTTCATATTCCCACCATTGGTAGAAATAGTCGAAGCCCGCCACAAAGATAAACACCACAGCCGTTGTTACCACAATAGACATAATGGTATCGCCCACTATGGCCACCGCCTGCGTCACCGACATATCCATGAGGTTTGGCATGCCGGGCAGCCGTTTGCTTACAACCGAGTAGATAATGCCGGTAAGCACCGCAATTTTTATAAGAGATTTCAGCAGCTCTACAATCGAGCGCAGCGAGAACATCTTCTTAAGGCCTGAAAGTGGGTTAATGCGGTTAAACTTAAAGGCCATGCTTTTGGTGCTAAAGAGCAGCTTGGTTTGCATGGCGGTAAAAATAATTGCCACCAACCCGCTTACAATGAGCAAGGGAAAAATGGTTATACCCAAAATAATAAAGGTATCTATCATCAGTTTGCGGGTATCGGGAATGGTAATTTCGGTTATCTGGCCGCCGGCAACAATAAACTGGGTAAGCCCGCGTTCCAGCGTTGCATAAATGTAGGGGGAAAGAAAGCGCATGGTGTAAAACATAATAACCAACGAGAATACAACCACCACGTCGCGGCTTTGGAAGATGTTCCCCTTTTTGCGTTCTTCCTGCCTTCGTTTGGGGGTTGCTTTTTCGGTTTTTTCGCCCGACATATAACCCCCCCTTTATAGTCAATTCACTTATAAACTGCCGGGCAGTTTTATAAGTAGCAAGCTTGCTTGCTGGCGGCATGTCAAAGAGAGTGGCAAAGGGCTGCCCAGGCTAGCCTATGGCCGCCTTTAGGGCACGTTCCATGCCTTGCAGCATGAGCACCAAGTATTTATCTATAAAAGATGAAGTGGGGCCGGCAAAGCCATAGAGCAAGAATAAACCCATTGCCATTTTGAACTGGATATTGATAACAAATATATGAATTTGCGGAATGATCTTCATTAGTATACCCATTGAAACTTCTATAATGAATTCGACGGCTACAAAGGGTATTAGCAGCTTGATAGCCAAGGTAAAGGCCGAAATAAACATGCTTAGCACAAAGCCCGAGATATTGGGCGTAAAGCCCGGCACACCCAGCGGCACAAGCGTGAAAGAAGACGCATAAACCTTTATAAGCACAAGGTAGCTATCGGTTACAAACAGATATAGCATAAACAATAGGTTGAGCACATTGCCAGAAACAGACATTTGTATGCTGGTGCCGGGGTCGAACACTTTGGCCATGGAAAGACCAAACTGCATATCCATAATATCGCCGGCAAAAAAGAGAAGATAATAAAAAATTTGAAAAACAAAGCTCAACAGAAAGCCGATAATAATTTCTTTAAAAAAGGCAAAAACCAGTTCCAGCTCGTTGAGCCCCAGCGCGTAGGTGGGCTGTAGTGTGGGTGCAATAAGCACAGTGAGCGCCAACACCAGCCCCACACGCACCTGGTTGGGCAGGTTGCGGCGGGCAAACA
>CAYYOY010000239.1:0-2998 GCA_964473265.1 uncultured Oscillospiraceae bacterium | reverse complement strand
CAAAGGCCCTATTTTACCGCACAGTCGGTAAAAAAAGAGCAAGGCATTATTGGCCAGGAAATTAAAATGTACCAGGATAACGCCGAGCAGCGGGTTTTCTTTAACCTGCTACAATCGCTGTATACCAATCATCCGGTACGCATTGATATTGCCGGCACGGTGGAATCTATTGCCGAAATTGACGAAAAGTTGCTCTATCGCTGTTATAATACCTTCTACAACCTGCATAATATGGTGCTGGCCATTGCCGGCAATTTCACGGTGGAAGAGGTGCTCGAGGCTGCCGACCGCCTGCTTAAGCCCGCCGAACCCATTGAAATTGAGCGCCAAAGCCCCCCCGAGCCAGAAGGCATTGCCAGCACCCGGGCCCAGCAAAGCCTGCCGGTTGCCGTGCCTATCTTCAATATGGGTTTTAAAGGCGCAACCCCGCCCGACGGCCCAAGCTCTATGCAGCGCATGGTGCACAACGAAATTCTTATGGAAATTATCTGCGGCGAAAGCTCGCCCCTTTACCGCAAGCTTTACGACAATGGACAGATTAACGCCACCTTTGGCTACGAGGTGTTGGGCGGGCGCGATTACATGGTGCCTATCTTCACAGGTGAATCGCGCGATCCGGAAGCTGTGTTTGCAGCCATATGCGAAGAGATTGAACGCCTGCAAAAAGAAGGCATAAGCGAAGAGGATCTGCAGCGCTGCCGCCGTGCCGCTTACGGGCGGTATATCGGCATGTTCTCACGGCCGGATGCTGTGGCCGGCCTCATGC
Organism: uncultured Oscillospiraceae bacterium; assembly: GCA_964473265.1. GTDB lineage: Bacteria > Bacillota > Clostridia > Oscillospirales > Ruminococcaceae > Heteroruminococcus. The sequence continues at coordinate 2,232 of CAYYOY010000239.1, read as the reverse complement.
TGCTTTGCCATTTTTCGGATGTAGACCTCTACGCCCTGCCCGAGCTGGTGGCAACCGCAAACACCCTGCAGCTTACCAACCGCCTGCAGCAAGATTTCAGCCCCAGCCTGGCGGCGCTTTCGGTGGTAAACCCCATTGAGCAGTAGCCGGCAAAACATCACCTAAGAAAGGACGAACCCTGCCATGAGCGAAATACTCTCTTTCCCCGGTTTGGGGTGGGAATTTACCCTTAACCGTGTGGCCTTCACCCTGCTGGAACGTCCCATCTACTGGTACGGCATTCTCTTCGCCCTAGCCTTTTTGGCCGGGCTGGTATATGCCATGTGGCGCGCACCGCACCTGGGGCTCAACCCCGATAGAGCCTTTGACGTTATTCTAATTTCCTTCATGGTAGGCATGGTTTGTGCGCGCCTTTATTATGTAATTTTTAGTTGGGAAACCTACCGCCACAACCCTATTTCCATCCTCTTTATTTGGGAGGGTGGTATAGGCATTTACGGCGGGCTTATCGGTGCTTTTGCGGCAGGCATTTGGTACTGCCGCAAAAAGAACATAGCCCTACTGCCCATGCTCGACCTTGGCGCCGCCTCGCTGCTGGTGGCGCAGGCCATTGGGCGCTGGGGCAACTTTACCAATATGGAAGCCTTCGGCACCAACACCACACTGCCATGGGGCATGACCTCGCCTACTATCCGCAGCTATTTGGCGGCGGTTGCCCCCCGCCTGCAAGAGCTTGGCATAACGGTAGACCCCAACCTACCGGTGCACCCCACCTTTTTGTATGAATCGCTTTGGAACCTGCTGGGCTTTGCACTCATCGGCTTTTGGCTGGTGGGCAGGCGCAAGTATGACGGCCAGATGTTCCTAAGCTACATTACTTGGTACGGCGCAGGCCGGTTTGTAATAGAAGGTCTGCGCACCGATAGCCTTATGCTGGGCAGCTTCCGTGTTTCGCAGCTGGTGGCGCTGGCTTGTGTAATTGCAGGGCTGTATTTGCTGCGCAAATATAACAAGGCCGAAACGCCACCCCTCTATAGCCAAACCACCGCCCCGGCGATATCTGCCGCCGAAACTCCTTTGGCAGAAGAACCCCAGCCACAGCCTGAAAAGGAGGAAGAAACCCATGACAGCGCAGATCATTGACGGTAAAGCGGTTTCCCAGCAACTACGCCAAAAGCTGTGTGGGCAGGTGGAAGCCCTGGCCGCCCAAAACATAACCCCCGGCCTTGCGGTGGTCATTGTGGGGGACGATAGCGCTTCACGTACTTATGTAAACAATAAAAAGAAGGCCTGTGCCGAGCTGGGGCTCTATTCCGAGGAACACGCCCTGCCGGCCTCCACCACCCAGCAGGAACTGCTGGCGCTGGTGGCACAGCTCAATGCCCGGCCCGAAATTCACGGCATTTTGGTGCAGCTGCCCTTGCCGGGGCATATAGATGAAAAACCAATACTAGAGGCTATTTCACCCGAAAAGGACGTAGATGCCTTTCACCCGCAAAATGTGGGCAAAATATTGCTGGGCGAATATCGCTTTTTGCCCTGCACACCCGCCGGTGTAATGGAACTGCTGGCGGCATCGGGTATAAACCCGGCCGGTAAGGAATGTGTGGTGGTGGGCCGTAGCAATATAGTGGGCAAGCCCATGGCCATGTTGCTGCTGCATGCCAACGCCACTGTAACCATTTGCCACAGCCGCACCAAAGACCTAGCCGGGGTTTGCCGCAGGGCCGATATACTGGTGGTGGCGGTTGGCAAGGCAGGCTTCATTACGGCCGATATGGTTAAGCCCGGGGCAGTGGTAATAGACGTTGGCATGAACCGCGACGCCGAAAACAAGCTCTGCGGCGATGTAGACTACCCGGCTGTAAGCCAACTGGCCGGCAGCATTACCCCCGTGCCGGGCGGCGTAGGCCCTATGACCATTACCATGCTTATGCAAAACACCATTACTGCGGCGCAAGCCTGCAAGGCCTAACTTCCAGGCAGAATCATAAGATACTACAACTACTTGTGAATTCAGTATATTTCTTTTATCGGGGCACCCCTTTATACTAAAAAGAGAACCTACAAACAGGAGGTACAGTATGAAGGGGTTTATCTTTGGCGTACTAATATTAATTTTTTTGTTTTTCTTTTTTTTAACGGTTGGCACACTTTTGGTTCATAGGGTGCGCAAACCTTTGGCAAACTTCTGTTACAGGCATAATACAAGCCCAATCCCAGGGTTTCTCT
>CAYYOY010000238.1:0-3003 GCA_964473265.1 uncultured Oscillospiraceae bacterium | reverse complement strand
ACAACCTGAATCTGTAAATTTCAAGCTGCTCGAACTTTGAAGATTTACAAGCCCGCCGGGCGGCAATTCGCTGTAATCGCGAAGCCGGTGACAAAGCCCAGCTGGTGCACACCCTAAACGGCTCGGGCGTGGCCATTGGCCGCACGGTGGCGGCTATTTTAGAAAACTACCAAAACGACGACGGCAGTGTAACCGTGCCGGAAGTGCTGCGGCCCTATATGGGGTGCGATTGCATTCGTAAAGAGCAGTAAAAGCAAGAGCTTATGGCGGGGTATTTTCCACACAACTGTGGAAAACACCCCGCCTTCGTTTCTTCTAAATGTACATAAAAAATTAGCGCAAGCTTTGGCGGCAAGGGTTTTGCCTGCCGGAGCTCGCGCCAATTTATGCTTTATTTTGCTAGAGCAGCTTGGTACGCTTATAGTGCTGGCGGCGCCTACGGTTGCGTACAATGGTGAGCACGATATACATGCACAGCAGCACAATAAGGAAAACGAATAGGAACTTGAATAGAAAGCTACTGAAAATACCGCCTAGCGTATCAAAGAAATAGAGCAGTGGGTTGCGGGAAATGGTATCGCCCGAAACAAGGTCGAGCCGGCCAATTTCTTCCCCCGCCAGCAGAATGCGCAGGCTGCCCACACGGTCGCCCTTCTGCACGGGGGCATCTATGGTTTCGGGCAGCTCGGGAATAAGCTGCAGGCTGGCGGTTTCTACATCCATAGGAACCAGTGCGGCAAAGGGCGAGGCGGTAAGCAGGCGGGCAACATCCTTTTCGGAAGAAAGACGCACCGAAACATCGGCCACATGGCTGCCTTCTTCCAGCAGCGCTTTTTCGGTAAAGCTTTCAAAGGCCCATTGGTAGAGCTTTTTGGTTTCTACAAAGTGTATCATTTGTGGGTAGGTGTTGCCCTCGGAATCTTCAATAGGTGCACCCAGCAATACCATCAGGTAGGTTTGTCCATCCTGCGTGGCGGTAGAAGCCAAGCAGCGGCCAGATTCCGGCAGCGTGCCGGTCTTTATGCCGCGCAGTGGGGCATAATAATAACTGCTGCTGGGCTTCAGCATATCAATTGTTGAAATTTCCACCAATGAATCGTGCTTGTTGGTAGGGCCTATATCCTTCGTTACGGCAGAGCAAATTTCCATAAAGCCCGGCAGGTTCATGGCATACTTGGTTATAATATACATGTCGCGCGCGGTTGTATAGTTATCTTCCTCAAACAGACCGTTGCAGCTGGAAAAATTGGTGCCGGTGCAGCCCAACTGCTGGGCCTTTTGGTTCATCATCTCATAAAACCGGGTGAGCGAGCCGTCGCCCATGTAATCGGCCAGCATAAGTGCTGCCTCGTTGGCCGATTGCAGCATGCAGGCATATAGCAGCCCGGTAACGCTTACCTCTTCCCCTTGGTAAATGCCACCCAGCGAAGGGTTTCTGCCATAGAGCATGTCCTGCAAATATAGCTTAAGGGCAATTTTGGTGTTATCGGGGTCGGGGATGTTTTCAAGTGCCAGCGCCACTGTCATAATTTTAGTAAGTGAGGCGGGGTAAACCTGCTTGTCGGCATTTTTTTCGAACACTACAGCGTCGTTATTCAGGTTTACTAATATAACAGCGTCGCTTTGCACCTCAAAGGGGGGCGAATATGCCGCACAAACCGGCAGCGCCAGGCTAAAACACAGCACCAGCGCCAAAAGTATGGCTAGAGTTTTGCAAGCAGGCATATAGACAAGCTCCTCCCAAAGGGCTATAATAATTCAATAGTAAAAGGCGGGCACGCGCAGGCTTGGCCTGCCTTTGTTTCATTTTAATATAGCAACTGCCATACTTAAATATAGCATTGCCGCCCAAGCTGATTTGTACAAATATTATACCATGCCTGTCAAACCTTGGGTAGTGCCCCATGAAAGGAGAATTTACATGCAACAATATGGTTTCGACACCCTTGCACTACATGCCGGCTACGATTATCATTCCGGCAGCCGCTGTGCCAGCGTTCCCATAGCACAAACCTCGGCTTTTTTATTCGAGAGCAGCAGCCAAGCCCAGGCTCTTTTCGAGCTCCGCGAGGCCGGTAATATCTATTCCCGCCTGAACAACCCCACTGTTTCGGTGCTGGAGGAACGCATTGCCGCGCTGGAAGGCGGCGCGAGCGCCGTAGCCTTTGCTTCGGGGCATGCAGCTATTTTCAGCAGCCTGCTTAATCTTGCCCAGGCAGGAGATGAAATAATCTCTTCTATGTTTATCTATGGTGGGGCAATTAACCTTTTGAATGTAACCATGCGCAACCTGGGCATAGACGTAAAGTTTGTAACGGAAGATTCCCCCGCCGCTTGGGAAGCGCTTATCACCCCCAAAACCAAGGCCTTCTTTTTGGAGATGGTGGGCAACCCCAACGCCAACATTGCCGACCTCGAGGCCATTTCTGCCATAGCCAAACGCCACGGCATTCCCGTGGTGGTCGATTCCACCTTCACCACCCCTGCCCTTTTCCAGCCGCGCCAGTGGGGGGCCGATATTGTCATCCATTCAGCCACCAAGTTTTTGGGCGGGCATGGCAATTCTCTCTGCGGCTTGGCGGTAGACCTTGGCAGCTTTAATTTTAAGGGCAACCCGCGCTTCCCGCAGTATAACGAGCCCGACGCCAGCTACCATGGCCTGGTGTTCGCCGAGCTGCCGGCTGCCTTTGCCGTTCGCCTGCGCACCCAAATTCTGCGCGATGTTGGCGCTTGCCTTTCGCCCTTCAACGCCTATTTAATTCTGCAAGGCATGGAAACCCTTTCGCTGCGCATGGAGCGCCACTGCCAAAATGCCGACGCCGTGGCAAGCTTTTTAGAAAAGCACCCAAAGGTTTCGTTTGTAAACTACCCCCGCCTGCCTCAAAACAAATACTACCCACTGGCGCAGAAATATTTGCCCCAGGGCGCTGGCTCTGTGTTTACCTTTGGGGTAAAGGGCGGGCGCAGTGCCGGTGCGGCCTTTATTGATAGCCTAAAGCTTAT
>CAYYOY010000237.1:0-3009 GCA_964473265.1 uncultured Oscillospiraceae bacterium | reverse complement strand
GAGCCTGGGCTTCGCTAGGGGCATCGGCTACCATTTCATCGGTAATGCCGGTAAGTTTGGTAATTTCGGCGGGAATGGCTTTTTCAGGGTTTACAAAGGTGGAAAATTCCGCCGTTACTTGCCCGCCCGAAAGGCGCACGGCGCCTATTTCGGTAATGCGCTCAACTGCGGGGGCAAGGCCGGTGGTTTCCAGGTCGAATACAATAAATTCGCTATCAAATTTAGCCGTTGCACCGGGTGTGCAGGCAGAAATCATATCGTCGGCCAGGTAGCCTTCCAAGCCGTAAATTACCTTAAATTCTCCGCCCTGCTTGGCAATTTTTGCGGCGGCAGAAGCCGCTTCGGGAAAGGCCTGCACCACCCCATGGTCGGTAATGGCAATGGCCTTGTGGCCCAAGCGATAGGCCTGTTCAATTAGGGCAGCGGGCGAAACAATACCGTCCATGGCCGACATATTGGTGTGGGCATGCAGCTCACAGCGCTGTGGGCCTTGGGTGTTTTGTGTCTTGGTAGGCTCCAGCAGTGAAATATCCATGGGGCGAATGGCAATCTCGCGGTCGTACCGGTCGTAGGTGACCTCTCAGCGCACCAGCACAATGCTTCCGGTATCCAGGCACTCCAGTGCGGCGGCCTCCCGCTTTTCCAATATAAGCTTGAGAACATTGGAGCTGGTGTAATCGGTAATGCAAAATGAGAGGATAAATTTTGTGCCGTCGCGGCTTTGCTTGCGCTCGGCAGAGAAAATTTTGCCCCACACCACCACAGTACCACTTTCGGGGGTAACCTCGGCAAGAGCTACAGGGCTACCCCGCACGGCCTTGCCCCGCAAAATATGTATCTTTTCCACGGTAAAGGGAATTCCCTTTACATCTTGGGGATTGGCTTTTGCCTTGCTTTTGAGGGCGGCTGTTGACGCCGGTTTAGAGGCAGGGGGTATAGGCTGTCGGGCCTGCACTGTGGCGGAAAGCCGGCGTTTGGCAGGTTTTGCACCCGGTTGCTCCTGCAGCTCTACACGGCAGTGCATGTTAAACTCCTCTTGCAGAATGCGCTGCATTTGGGCAGGGCAACCGCTTTTTTCCAGCAGTGCCGCACCGCCGTGGGCTAGCTGCACCAGTAAGCAACCGTCGGCCAGGGTTAGTGTTGCATCTTCAAAAAAGCCGTTTACCGGTAGGCCCCGATGACGCAGCTCAGCCACCAGCTCGGGCAGATATGCAGGGCTAAACTGTTCGGGCTGGTAGCGCAGCTTTAGCTCCAGACGTTCCAGTTGCAGGCTTTGCTGCAGCTGCCGGCAGGCAGCAAAAAGCACCCCTTTGGCCAAAAGCTGTGGGGGGTGTATGACAAGCTGTAATTTGCTTCGATCGGGCGAAAGAGCCAGCGATACTATTTCTGCCTGCCCCAGCCCGGTGGGCATTTCAGAAAGATGCCCGGCAAAAAGTGCTGCAAAGCTGCTCATTCGTTCTCTCCAAAGTGTTCTACTTCCTGCACTATACGCTCCAGCAGGTTTTCGGCCGGTAGCTTGCAAACCGGCTTACCCTTGCAAAAGAGCAGTGCCTCCCCTTCTCCGCCGGCAATGCCAAGGTCGGCTTCACGGGCTTCGCCCGGGCCGTTTACCGCGCAGCCCATTACCGCAAGGGTTAGGGGCTTGGTGCAGCCAGCCAGACGTTCTTCCAGCGCCTGTGCGAGGGCGATTACATCAATTTTGCATCGTCCACAGGTGGGGCAAGAAATAATTTGCAGGCGGGGTTGGCGGCAACCGGCAGCCTGTAGAATATCCAACGCGGCGGCAATTTCCTCCACCGGGTTGGCTGTAAGCGAAACGCGAATGGTATCGCCAATGCCATCCAACAGCAGCCCACCCAACCCCACGGCCGATTTTACAATGCCCATGCGGGGGGTGCCGGCTTCGGTTACGCCCAGGTGCTGGGGGTAGGGGCATTTGGCATCCAAAATGCGGCAGGCCTGTACCATGGCAGCTACCCGCGAGCTTTTTACCGACACCACAATATCATAAAAGCCCAGTTCTTCCAACTGGTGAACGCCCCGTAGCGCACTTTCGGCCAGAGCTTGTCCTGTAGGGCCGCCATGTGTTTCCAGCAAATCTTGCTCTAGCGAGCCGGAATTTACCCCCACCCGAATGGGAACCCCGGCTTGGCCGCAGGCCTGTGCTACTTGACGCAACTTTTCGGCCCCGCCCAGGTTGCCGGGGTTTATGCGTATTTTATCGGCACCGGCTTCAATTGCCGCAAGCGCCAGCTTATAATCGAAATGAATATCGGCCACCACCGGCATGGGGGTAGCCTGCTTGAGTAAAGGAATAAGCTTGCAGGCTTGCAGGCTGGGGATAGCCAAGCGTATAATTTCACACCCGGCTGTGTGCAGTTCTCTGGCTTGACGAAGGTTCCCTTCTACATCCTCAGGTGCAGCGCACAACATAGACTGCACTACCACAGGGTTGCCTGCGCCCAGGGCAATACTCCCCACTCGTACAACCCGTTTGGAAGCCATGTGCATCCCCCTAGACGGCCCCTGTAAACAGCCGCACAATATCATTAAAGGTAACCAGCAGCACCAGCCCTAGCAGCAGTACAAAACCGGCCATGTGAATATAGCTTTCGTAACGGCTATCCAGCGGCTTGCCGCGCACCAGCTCTACCAATACGAACAGCAGGCGCCCACCATCCAGAGCCGGTAACGGCAACAGGTTGAACACACCAATATTGATGGTAATAAAGGCCACCAAGAAAAGGAAGGAACTTGCCCCCCGAGAGGAAGCCTCGCCAATGGCGGTGGCGGTTCCCACCGGGCCGGAAAGCTGGTTGAGCCCATAGCGGCCGGTAATAATATCGAAAAGCGAGTAGTAGACCTGCTTAATCATAGAAAAGGTCCAGCCAATGCTATAGGAAATATTGGCTGTAAAGCTCTTTTCCTTTCCATAGAATACAAAGTCTAGCAGTATGGCATTTTGGCCTGGAGCAATTTCTTCTGTTTTGAAGGGTACGGCATTCAGAG
>CAYYOY010000236.1:0-3016 GCA_964473265.1 uncultured Oscillospiraceae bacterium | reverse complement strand
GCAGCTGCAGAACGCTCTGGGGCTGCTGGTTTGCCTGGGCCAGCATGGCCTGAGCAGCCTGGATGAGAACGTTGTTCTTGGTGTAAGCCATCATTTCCTTTGCCATGTCAACGTCGCGAATGCGGCTTTCGGCAGCGGTCATGTTTTCGGTGGTTACGCCAAGGTTCTGAATGGTGTGCTCCAGGCGGTTTTGCAGTGCGCCCAAGCCACCGCGAGCGGCGGAAACGGTTTCAATGGCAGCCTTAATATCTTCAATGGCAGCGCCTGCGCCGGCCTGAGTGCTAATGTCGATATTAGCAAGGCCCAGTGCGGTAGCGCCCATGTCGCCTACCGAAACAGTTACCTTCTGGAAGCTCTCGTTGGTGTCGCCAACCTGCAGGGTCAGCCCGCCGCCAGCCTGTGTTACCGCAGGAGCGGGAACATCGTCGGTGGCATTGGTGTTGGTCAGTGTAACTGTGCCGGCAGTAGAGTTGACAACGGCAGTTACGTTGCTAAGTGTTGCACCGGTAACTTCGGTGTCGAAATTATCCATGGTGTCTTTAAGGGTAGCGGCAATTTCAACAGCAATGTTTGTGCCGGTGTAGGCTGCTGCGTCGGTTACAAACTCAAAGGTTTTGCCGCCAAAGGTGATGGTTGCGCCATCCTTGGGCTGTGCGCTAATGGTCAGAACGGTCGAGCCTGCGGCAGCGCCTACGCCGGGAACAGCAGGAGTTGCGTTGGCACCCGCATTAATGTTGCTAAGCGCCAGCGTAACGCCGCCCGTAGTTGTTGCAACCGTATATGTTGCGGCAATGGTAGTGTCCGCGCCCACGGCAGCAGCTGTAAAGGTAAGCTTATTGCCAGATAGGCCTACGGTATAGCCGGTAGTATCCGCTTGAACCGCAGCTAAAAGCTCATCAATGTCCTTAAAATCAGCAGCGCCGGTGTTATCGTATTCGTAGGTGTTGCCGGCAATTGTAATGGTTTCGGTATTGGCAACAGCACCCATGAAAGCGGTAAGGTCGAGCTCGAACGAAGCCTTTGCGCCCGGGTCGGCAGGTGTGCCGCCTGTGCCCAGCGAGCCGTCGGTCTTTGCAATTTTGGCTGCGCCGCCCAAAGAACCATCCAGCAGCTTAATGCCGTTGAAGTTGGTGCCCTGTGCAATGCGGTCAATTTCGTCGCGCAGTGCAACTACTTCGTCCTGCAGCTTTCCACGGTCGGCATCGGTGTAAACACCGTTGCTAGCCTTGGTGGCCAGCTCTACCATACGGTTGAGCATGCTGTGCACTTCGGTAAGAGCGCCTTCAGCGGTTTGAATCAGCGAAATGCCGTCCAGTGCGTTGGTCTGGGCAGTTTCCAGGCCCTTAATTTGAGCGCGCATTTTTTCCGAAATGGCAAGACCGGCAGCGTCGTCACCGGCGCGGTTGATCTTAAAGCCGGAAGAAAGCTTCTCAAGGTTCTTAGCTACTGCCGAGTTGTTGTTGCCCAGCTGACGATGGGCGTTAAGAGCCATAATGTTGTGTTGAATAATCATGGTTTTCCCTCCGTGTTGTAATGTACGGGGAACTTCCTTTTTCCCCCGCCAATTTGGTTTATATTATTTCCCCGTGGCCGGTGCACACAACCACTGTGGGAAGCAATACCGTAGGTGTTTAGGAATTTGCGGTGGCGACTTGTGCTTGTTGCAGTTGCTCGTAAATTTCGCCCCGTAATATCTTTAAGTGTTTAGGGGCCTCGATAGCCAGACGTAGGTCGCCGTTTACTTCTACAACTTTAACCATAATGTCGTCGCCTATCATTACATATTCGCCGGGCTTCCTGCCCAAAGCCAGCATGGCTTTTTCCTCCCTGGAAGCAAGTGTCGTTTTGTTGCTTCTACTTGTATAATCGTAACGCTACGACATTTCTTTAGGGGCTAGGCGTATAAAATGTTGCGCTTTGACGCAAAACATTCTTAAGCCCGCAGAAACAGCGGGCAAAACAATATGGGGGCAGGCAGCATGCAAAGCCAGAAAAACAATAGCCTTGGCCAGCGCCTTAAGCTTTTGCGGGGGGAACAAGGGCTTACCCAGCAACAGCTGGCACAGCGGCTGGGGCTTTCGCGCGGCATTATTGGCAACTACGAAATAGACGCCCGCGAGCCCGATTATCGCACCCTTGCCCTGTTTGCCGATTATTTTGGCGTTTCGCTCGATTTTCTTCTGGGCCGCACGCAGGTGCGCTATAGCCTTGCCGTACAGCAACAGTTGGAAGGCTACCAGCGCATTGTGCAGCTACTCAACCGCCAGCCCAAGGCACTGCTGGACGCACTGGAGCGCCTGCTGGAGCATGGCGAGCTGGTAAAGCGGCTAAACGGCCTTTCGCCCCAAAGCCGGCAGGACCTACTGCGCTACACCGAGCTTTTGCAGCTGCGCGATACCACCACCCTGCCGGGCCAGCGCAGAGCGCAGTAAAGAAAACCCCGGCTTTCTAGGCTAAAGGTAAAGGGGTTATATATTTATAAAGTAGGGGGAAAAGCAGCATGCCCCATTCTTATTTGGCTTTACAGCTAAACCAGTAAATTTTTCTTTCAAAATAGCCGTGAAGCCCTGGGTTAATTTGCCATTTATATTTTACAAAATTATGAATAAACTATTGTGTAATTTATCAGTTTTCAATTTTGTGTAATAATGATACTATAGTAATCAAGGAATTCAACTATTTTGGTTATTTGGATGTGAATGATATGAGTAAATTCCTTAAGCTGGAAAACGTAGAAATTCGCGAACGCGTGGAAGATTGGCAGGAAGCCATTCGCATAGCAGTGGCCCCGCTGGCCGCAGGCGGCTATGTGGAAGAACGCTATGCACAAGAAATTATAAATAACACCCTAAGCCTTGGGCCTTACTATGTGCTGGCGCCCGACCTTGCGCTGCTGCACGCACGGCCCGAACAGGGCGCGCTAAAAACGCAAATTGCCGTTACGCTTTTGCGCAAGCCGGTGAAGTTTTCTCCCACCAGCTTTGACGTGCGCCTGATGATTACCCTGGCCGCTACC
>CAYYOY010000235.1:0-3035 GCA_964473265.1 uncultured Oscillospiraceae bacterium | reverse complement strand
CGACGTACAACCGGCGGGGCGGTGCTGTTTAACCGCAAAAACATTATAGGCCAGCGCACCCGCAAAACCTTTTCGGATGGTCTTGTCTATCTTTCGGAAGACCGTAAAAATTCCGGCTTGTTTTTAGATATGGACATAGCCCAGAATGTTTCTGCCATGCACCCAGAAACCATCCGCAAGGGGCAGCTACTAAATCCATCGCTGGAACGCAAGCAGGCCAGGCGGTTTGTAACGGTGCTGCGCATAAAATCTAGCAGCATTTTCCAAAGCCTGCGCTCGCTTTCAGGCGGTAATCAGCAAAAAGTAATGATTTCAAAGCTGCTTACCAAAAAGCCTAAGATTGTAATTATGGACGAACCCACCCGTGGCGTGGATGTAGGCGCAAAATCGGAAATTCATGGCCTGCTGCGCGGCTTGGCCAACGAGGGCACGGGGGTTATTATGGTTTCCTCCGAGCTGAGTGAAATTATTGGCATGTGCGACCGCGTGCTGGTAATGCACGAAGGCCGCTTGGTTGCCGAAGTGCGGCATGACGATATTAATAGTACGGCCATTATGCATTATGCCTCCGGCGCCTATAAGCTGGCGGCCCACAATTAAAGAGAGGTGTAAGAAGATGTCGGATAGCATTCAAATGGTAACACCGCCCGAGGGCAGCCTGCAACAGGAGCGCGGCAACCTGCGCGAAACCCTAAAGAAAATTGCCTCCATGCGGGAAATGACACTTATTCTTATTATTACTGCCTTTTGTATTTTTCTCAGCCTAACCTCGCCCTTTTTTGCCACCTGGATCAACATTAAAGTGCTGCTCAGCGGCCTTTCTACCGATGCGCTGCTGGTTATCGGCATGACTATTATTTTAATCTCGGGCGGTATCGACCTTTCCATTGGCTCGGTAATGTGCCTGGCAATGGCTATATGTGCCAAGCTGTTTTTGGCGGGCTGGAACCCTTGGGTAGCCGCCGTTGCAGCCATTGGCGGCGCTGTTACCGTGGGCTGGGTTATTGGCATGCTGGTAACCAAAATTAAACTTACCCACTTTATTGTAACGCTTTGCTTTATGGGCATTGCCCGCGGCATAGTGCTTACGATTTCCAGCGGCACGCCCATTTCTTTGGTGGCGCAGCTGGCCTCGGCCCCCGCCTTTAAGATGATAGGCCAGGGCAACGTATTCGGCTTTCTGCCCATGCAGGTAATTATCTTTATTGTGTTGGCCATTGTTGCCGATTTTATGGTGCGCAAATCTGCTGCAATGCGGCTGGTGTTCTACACCGGCAGCAACGAAAAAGCTGCGCAGTATTCCGGCATTCTGGTAGACCGTGTAAAAATTGCCGCCTGCATGCTCTGTTCGGCCTTTGCCGGCATTGCGGGGGTTATCTATATGGTTAAGTTTTCGGGCGTGCCTATGTCGGCTGGTGTGGGCACCGAAATGATAGCCATTTCCTCCTGCGTTATTGGCGGCTGTTCCATGAATGGCGGCAAGGGTACGGTGTTTGGCGCGGTGCTGGGCCTTACGTTAATGTCGCTGGTCACCAATGCCATGAACCTCTTTGCCGTAACCCCCACCTGGCAAGATCTCATCCGCTACTGCATCCTGCTTTGTGCCGTAGTGCTTGATTACCTGCAGCAAAATTCGCTGAAGAAAAAGGTTTCGTAAGCCCTACTAGCCTACCTGCCGGCTGCGGCTGAACCGCGGGCGGCAGGCAAAAAGGGCAGGGGCTTACCCCGCCGGAAAGAAAAATGCCAGGAGGAAACACATGCGCAAACTAGCACTAATTCTGTTGGCGGGCTGCCTTTTGCTGCTGTCTGCCTGCGGCGCAGCAGCCCCCACCCCTGCCGATGACCCACTTGTAGCGCGTGCATACAACATCACCTTTACCCGCAGCCAACTGCTGGCCGGCATGCAGGCCTACGCCGGCAGCTATGGCATTGCGCTGGAGGATATTAAGCAAGACGAGAGCGTTTGGCAAATGCTGCGCAACGATTTTGTAAACAGCCTGGTGCTCGACTGTATTATAACCCACCAGGCGGCCGAGCTGGGCTACACCTTTACCCAGCAGGACCAAGCCGCCTTCGAGAAGGAATATGCTACCTTTTTAGAACAGCTAGACCAAGCCAACCGTGCTTCGGCTGTAATGGATGGCGCCAAGGGCAAGGAAGAAATAGATCAAAAACTACAAGAGCTACGGCAGGTATATTTCGCTGCCCAGGGCTACACTGCAGAAAGCTATAAAGAACAGCAGCAGCGTTATTACATTACCCGCATGGTGAAAAAGCAAATGGCTCAAACCCTTACGGCTAGCCAAGCCGATGTAGAAAGCTACTACCAAACCGGCTGGCAGCTGCAAAAACGCAGCTACGAAACCACCGGCGCTACCCCCAGCCCGGAAAGCGTACTCTTCTACCCACAGGGCTATACCTATGTAAAAGCACTGTATTTGGCCTTTCCGTCCGAGGTGGTAAGCACCACGGCGCAGTTGTTTTCTCAGAACGACCCCAAGCTAGAGGGCATGCTCAACCGCGAAACCCAGCTGCTGCAACCCACAATTAACGAAATACGCAGCAAGCTGGCGGCGGGCGTAAGCTTCGATACCCTTGTGGAGCAGTATGGCCAGGATGACGGCATGAAAATGGAACCCTATAAAACCACCGGCTATTTTACCTCGGTGGAATATGGTAACCTTGTGCCGGCCTACAAAGCTGCCGTAGAGGCCCTGCAAGCGGTAGGTGACGTGCAGGAATGCGTCACCTACAAAGGCTACTGGTTTTTATATGCCGCCCAAATTGTAGACCAAGGGCCGGTACCGCTGGAGGAAGTGAAGGGTAGCGTGCGCCAAGCTCTGTTGGAAGAAAAACAAGCACTGGAATGGGAAAGCCTTACGCAGCGGCTGCTTGCTAAAGCAAAGGATGCAGGCGACGTGGAAATTTATCTGGACGTGCTGAATTAAGCATGCGACCACCCAAATATCTTAAAAGCATTGGAGGGCCTCCCGTGACAAAACTCAGCGAGCTGCCTCTTGGTGTGTATGAAAAAG
>CAYYOY010000234.1:1100-3045 GCA_964473265.1 uncultured Oscillospiraceae bacterium | reverse complement strand
CTTTTTGCTGCGGGAATTTCCCTTCGGTTCGGACGGCGTTTTCTCCAACGAAGCCCTTATTGCCCGTATTAATGCCGACCTAGCCAACGACCTTGGCAACATGGTTTCGCGCACGGTTGCCATGTGTGAAAAATATTTTGAAGGCAAGCTGCCAACCGAACGGCTGCCCGGCGAATTTGACGAGGAACTGTTGGGCATGCTGCAGGCCCTGCCCGCCGCCTACCAGCATGAGATGGAGGCCTTTGCCTTCCAAAACGCACTTATTGAAGTGTTTAAGGTAATTTCGCGCGCCAACAAATATATAGACCAAACTGCCCCCTGGGTGCTGGCCAAGAGCCCCGAAAACAACCCCCGTCTGGCCAGCGTGCTCTACAACCTGCTGGAAAGCGTGCGCATCTGCGCCCTGTTGCTCACCCCCTTCATGCCCGAAAGCTGCGAGAAAATTCGCAGCCAAATTGGTGCAACACCCGAGCAGTTCTGCTGGGCTGCCAAAGAGTTTGGCCTTCTGCCCGCACAGGCACAGGTTTGCAAGGGTGAGACGCTCTTCCCCCGTATAGATGCCGCCAAAGAGCTGGCCGCGTTGGCTGCCGCCCAACCGGCTGCCGCCCAACCGGCTGCCGCCCAACAAAAACCCGCCGCAGAGCAAAAGCCTGCAGCCCAAGCAAAGCCTGCCGCGCCCGAGGGCGTGGCCTCGCTAATAGACATTGCCGATTTTGCCAAGGTAGAATTGCGTGTAGCCCAGGTGTTGGAATGTGAGCCCGTGCCCAAGGCCGACAAGCTGCTGCGGCTGACACTCGACGACGGTCTAGGCCGCCGGCAGGTGGTTTCGGGCATAGCCACATGGTATAAGCCTGAGGACCTGCTGGGCAAAAAGCTTGTGGTGGTGGCCAACCTAAAACCCGCCAAGCTGCGCGGGGTGGAAAGCCAGGGCATGATTTTGGCTGCCGATGCCGGAGAAAACGACGTGCGTGTGTTGTTTGTTGCCGAGGATGTACCTTGCGGTTCCAAGGTGCGCTAGCGCTGGTCTACCGCCTTACCCATGAAGCCACAACAAAAACGGACAGCCTTTTGGCTGTCCGTGCCTGGTTTGTTCGCAGTGTATGCCTAACTGATATAATCTTCCACCAGTTGCATCATGGCCTCTTTGCCTTCCACGCGTATACCCGCTAGAATTTGCTCGCGGTCGTATTCCGGCAGGTGGCGGGTGTAGGCGTCGAACACATATTCCGGGCTTTCGCTCTCGCCGGCAAACACAGCTATCCGGCCCTGGTAATCTTTAATGGTATATACAATAGGGGCGGGCAGTGGTTGCTCCTCCAGGGGCTGGTCGGTGGGCAACCCCTGCTGCGAAACCGGCGAACCATAGCGGGGTTGTTCGCTGTTTTTTGTGGGGGCAGAGCTTATAAAAGCGGCAGAAATGCCCAAGCCGGCTGCCAAAACCAGCCCCAGGCTGGCTACTAAAAATCTTCCTTTCATGCCTGTGCACCTCCTTAGCTGTGCAGAAACGGAATTACAAAAATGATTACGGTATAGATACCTCTATTTTCGCCAAAATTTGTTATATTTATTCCAGCAAGTGGCAATTTGCTAACGCTGGATAAAAATACCGAAGAAACATACTAAAGAAATTAAAAAAAATGCAACAAAATTTGCACTCAATATGATATAATAGGCACATCTGGGCAGCCCTGCTGCCTGCCCACGAAGCGGGTAGTGCCGTCAAGGCGGCAGGGTGCGCGTTTACCGCCACAGCCAAACCGGCTGTGCCGGTTTTTACGCTGCTTTGCGGCGTGCAGGCCGTTAAGGGCTCCGCTGGGGCATAAAAAGCGCACACCGGGCAAATGCCCGTGCCGGGCAACCGGGGCCGCCGCAGGCGGCAGGGTGCGCGTATACCGCCACAGCCAAACCGGCTGTGCCGGTTTTTACGCTGCTTTGCGGCGTGCAG
>CAYYOY010000234.1:0-1000 GCA_964473265.1 uncultured Oscillospiraceae bacterium | reverse complement strand
GCCGTTAAGGGCCTGCCGCTGTGGCATACTACTGTTGAAAAGATAGTGAGGTGGGGAACCCATGAACAAGCAACCGGAGGCCGAAAAGGGCCCGGGCGCAACAGCTTCTTCTAAGAAAAAGACGCTGCGCACGCTAAAAAAAATAGGTACGGTTGTGCTGTCCTGCTTTCTCATTGGGGTAATACTTGGCTGCATAGCCCTTTCGGTTATGACAGTGTATGTGCTCCGTTTTCTAGAGCAGGATAACAGCGTTGACATACGCACCATTAAAATGAACTACACAACCATCCTCTATGCAGAGGATAAAGACACAGGCGAATATGTAGAGCTACGGCGGGTGCATGGCGACGAAAACCGTATTTGGGCCGATTTGAACCAAATTTCGGACAACCTGAAAAACGCCGCCATTGCCGGCGAGGATGAACGTTACCTTTCCCACAGTGGTGTGGATTGGAAGCGTACCTTTGGCGCTGCCATTAACCTGGTGGTGCCCATCTACTCTACTAAGCAGGGCGGTTCCACCATCAACCAGCAGCTTATTAAAAATGTAACCAGAGACGACGCACAGGAAATTGACCGCAAGGTGCGCGAAATTTTCCGCGCCCTGCAGCTGGATAAAAATTACTCGAAGGATGAAATTCTAGAAGCCTACTTAAATACCATTCCCTTAAGCTACAATACCAATGGCGCGCAGGCGGGTGCCAACTTTTATTTTGATAAAGACGCCATCGACCTTACCCCTGCAGAATCTGCCGCGCTAATTGCCATTACCAAAGCACCAACCTATTATAACCCTTTTATGTACCCCGAAAATAACCGCGATCGGCGCAATTATATCCTTGGCAAAATGCACGAACTGAACATGCTTACCGACGAAGAATATGAGCAGGCCAAGCAAGAATCGGACAATATGGTGTTTGCCGCTGAAACAGCGCCTGAAAAGCTGAACAGCGAACAGAGCTGGTTTGAGGACGCGGTAATTGAAGAAGTGCTGCGTGAC
>CAYYOY010000233.1:0-3065 GCA_964473265.1 uncultured Oscillospiraceae bacterium | reverse complement strand
CAGAAATCCCCTTGACACCGATACAGAGCATTCTCAAAAAATATATATAATAAGGAGAAAAACCATGCTTCAAACCATTCATACCGACAAAGCGCCTGCCGCTGTAGGCCCTTATTCGCAGGCAATTGCCTTTGAAAACCTTGTGTTTACCTCGGGGCAAATTCCCCTGCACCCCCAAACCGGCGAAATTGTGGGCACAACCGCCAAGGAGCAGGCAGTTCAGGTGCTGGAAAACCTGGGTGCTGTGCTACGTGAGGCCGGCAGCGACTACAACTGTGTAATGAAAACCACCTGTTTTCTGGCCGATATGCAAGATTTTGCCGATTTTAACGAGGTATACGCCAGCTACTTCACCCAAAAGCCTGCCCGTTCCTGTGTGGCTGTAAAGCAACTGCCCAAGAACGTGCTGGTAGAGGTAGAGGCAGTAGCCGTTAAAAAATAGCTGGGAGGCTGCTGAGATGGATATAAAATCCAAAATGAACGACCGCTTTCGCGACCTTCAGGGCGGCCTGTTTTTAAGCGTTGCCAAGGCCGACGTAGGGGAGGGCGCAGGCAAGTTTCAGGAAGCGGGCGGCGATATTATGGCCTGGGCCGACCCCTTTTTTCCCGACCCTTCCACCCCACCTTCGGTTATAGAAGCCATGCGTAAGGCGCTGGAAGGCGGCACTATTTCGCACTACAGTATGCCCATTGGCATGCCAGAGCTGCGCGCCGCCATTGCCAAAAAGGTTACCCGCGCCACCGGGCTGGATATTAACCCTTCGCGCAATGTTATTGTAACCCCGGGTTCCGATAGTGGGTTGCTCTTTGCTATGATGCCCTTTCTTGCACCGGGCGACGAGGTTCTGGTGCACGACCCTTCCTACCCTAGCAATTATCTCAACTGCAAACTGTTGGGGGCAACTGCGGTGCATGTGCCGCTCTATGCAGAAGATAACTACCAAATTCGCATAGAGGAATGGGAAAAGCGGGTGACCGATAAAACCAAAATGGTGCTTATCACCCACCCCAACAACCCAACCACTACGGTTTTCCGCCGCGAATCTATCGAGGCACTATGCAGCTTTATTTGCCGGCACAACCTTGTACTGGTGTGCGACCAAGCCTTTGAAGACCATATCTACGACGGTATAGAGTTTGTGCACCCCTGCACGCTGCCCGGCATGTGGGAACGCACCGTTACCGTCTGTTCTATTTCTAAAGGGCTGGGCCTTTCGGGCCTGCGCATTGGTTACCTTTACGCCGACGATGCCATTATGGATATCTTTTACGGTGCAGCGGTAAACGTGCTGGGCGCGGCTTCTACGCTAAGCTCTATTGGCGCCATTGCCGCACTGGAAGATACAGAATTCCTGAAAAGCAACTACGAGCGGCTGGAACGTCGCCGCCGTCTTTCCCACGAGGTGTTGGGTAGTATTCCCGGTGTTTCTATGCAGCTTTCTGAAAGCGGCATTCTTTCCTGGCTGGATGTTCACGCTCTGGGCACCAGCGAAGAGGTTGCCCAATGGCTGATGGACGAAGCCAAGATTATGGTGAACCAGGGCCTGCCCTATGGCGAGCAGGGCAAGGGGTACATCCGCATTGTTACCTCCTGCTTCTACGAGGATAAAGACGTGCTGGAGCGCCTGGAACGCATTAAACAAGCGCTAACCAAGCTGGCGAAACAAAAGGGCATTTGCGAATAAAGCCCCCTGAATATGCTTTCATAAAGGCAGAGCCACCCACTAAATTGGGGGGCTCTGCCTGCAAACATATCTAGATATAAAAGCTCGACCGGGGTATACTGCTACTAACAGCAACCCCAATAAAACGGAACAAAGAGTAGTACTATGGGTAAAATAATACATTCAATTTACAAAGAGTATCCAGAGCAGCCCTACATTTCGCCGGATAGAGATTTAAAAGCTTGGGTAAATACCCCCGAAAACTTCCCCTACGGCATTGTAGAAAAAAAGCAAATGCAGCGTCTGCCAGAGGGCATTTTGCCCGGGCATGTCGTTATGCTTTGGCGCATTCATTTTAACAACTTTACCAACCAGACACTTATTCCGCAATATTTTGAATATCGCTATGGGGTGGATAGCGACGAGTGCATTGCAACACTTACAAAGCTGGGGTATATTAAAATATGCGGCGCGAGACAATCGTTGGATGTATTAAACATGGTTGTACTAAAACGAATACTCCAAGCCAGCGGCCTGCCAACCAGTGGGAAAAAAGAGGAGCTGCTGAAAAGGATTCTTGAAAACATCCCTGAAGAACAGCTGGCTAGCCAGGTTTCCTTACGCAAATACGAAATAACGCCCATTGGGCAAGCCATACTCGATAAATACGACGATATTATTCAAAAGCATGGGCCTAAGATGTAGATGATATAGTGCTGGGTAGGCAACCGGAAGGTTGTCTGCCCGGCACTTTTTTAAGGGCAAGCGGTGTGTAAATGTCTTTTGTTTTTTAAAAATTCATGGTATAGTATTGAAAAGAAAAATGTTTACTACAAGACTGCGTTGCGAGGTAAGCAGATGATTCACGGTAAAAAGTGGGACTTTGCAGGTGTGTTCTTTTGCAAAAAGCCGCACTTCTGCCCCCATTGCAGCAACAAGCTGGTTGTTGTAAATAAGCAAAAGGTGGTCAACAGCCGTTCGGAAGAGGCCAAGGAATACGATTTTTCAATGCCCGGCGGCGATGGCTATTTGCTTGGGAATGTGCAGTTCCACTGGCGGGAATTTTACTGCCCACACTGCCACAGCGAGATACCAATTGCAGTGCAGAAACAGCATGAACGGCAGCTGCGAAAGAATAAAGTAAAAACCTAAGAGGAGGGCTTATATATGCCACATGCAAGTGTAAAAATGCTGGCAGGGCGCACCCAGGCGCAAAAGCAGGCGGTGGCCGCGGCCATTCAAAGGGCGATTATCGATACCCTACAGGTGCCCGAAATATATGTTTCGGTAAGCGTAGAAGAGTATTCTGGACAGGAATGGCAAGAGATCTTCCAGCAAGAAATTACCGAAAAGCCAGATGCCGTCTTTGTAAAGCCTGGCTACGACCCTAAAACGCTGCTG
>CAYYOY010000232.1:0-3075 GCA_964473265.1 uncultured Oscillospiraceae bacterium | reverse complement strand
GCTCGGGTAGTCATTGATGGCACATGAAACAATTTTTAATAAATTTGAAAAATTTTTGAAAATTACAAAATACACTTGAAATAAATATACCATTGTGGTATTATTAATTTGCACTTAAAAATCCTAGTTTATTATAACAACCTAGAAAGGGGAAACACAAAATGAAGCGTTTTGTTTGTACTGTTTGCGGATATGTTCATCAAGGGGAGGCTGCTCCTGAAGCGTGCCCGCAGTGTAAAGCTCCTGCTTCCAAGTTTGAAGCACAGGCAACCACTGGCCTAGCTTGGGCGGACGAGCATAGAATTGGTGTCGCCGCTGGCATTGATGAAGAGGTTATTGAAGGTCTGCGCATGAACTTTACCGGTGAATGCACCGAGGTTGGCATGTATCTTGCCATGAGCCGCCAGGCCGACCGCGAAGGTTACCCCGAAATTGCCGAGGCTTATAAGCGTATTGCTATTGAAGAGGCCGAGCATGCCGCCAAGTTTGCCGAGCTGCTGGGTGAGGTTGTTTTTGCCGATACCAAGAAGAACCTGCAGCTGCGTGTAGACGCTGAAAACGGCGCTTGCGAAGGCAAAAAGAAACTGGCCACACGCGCTAAGGAACTGGGCCTGGATGCCATTCATGACACTGTACATGAAATGTGCAAAGACGAAGCCCGTCATGGCCAAGCCTTCCAGGGCCTTCTTAACAGATATTTTAAGTAAATTTTAGTGTATCATACAAGAGCCTGCGGCTTTACCGGCCGCGGGTTCTTTTTTTGCAAAAACAACCGTAAAACTTTTGGATGTTTTACTTTGCAATTATCGGTTACCTAACGGAACTCTAAAACGCCTTAACCCTTTTCGGCGGTGTAGGAGCAAGTTGTCAATTGCTTACAACATTCCCACACTCTAGTTGATTAGTCAACTAGTAATATGCTATAATAGATTTACCTTAGAACAAGATTTTATTTTACTTTTTAACTCTGTAAGACCTTTGAAAATGCACCGTTTACCGCAGTGCAACAGCAGGGATTAGTGTTTTGTCTATTGCAGAAAACGACTAACTGGAAGGGAAGTTGCTATGATACATCCAGAAGCTTACCTACCGCGCTACGTACAAATCAAGGCATTTTTACTGGAAGCTATTAGCAAAATGCAACCGGGCGAAAAAATTTTAAGTGAAGCAGAGCTTGCCGCAAAGTTCAGCGTAAGCCGTGGCACCGTCAAGCAGGCGATTATGGAGCTTGTGTACGCGGGGCAGCTTTACCGCATGCAGGGCAAGGGAACCTTTATACCCCCCAGCAAAGTGGAACGCTCCTTCGACCAGCTGCCAACTATAACGAACGATTTAAAAAAAGTTGGACGGCATGCTAGCCATCGCACGCTTGCCTTTTCTGAAACGCAGCCCAGCCAACGGCTAATAGATTTGTTTTCGCTGCAAGAGGGTGCGGTAGTGGTACGTTTTAAGCGCCTTACCTACCTGGACAGCCTACCCTTTGCCTTTGTTTCATCCTATTTGAATCCGCACCTTTTCCCCGGGCTTACCCTTGCCGATATTGGTAATTCACTCTATAGCTCGCTACAGGAAAAATACGGTTTCGCCCCCACAAAAGCCAAGGATACCTATAGCATTGTGCATGCCCTGCCAAAAACCGCAACGCTGCTGGGATGCGATGATAACACCGCCATTTTTTACTCCGAAAGAGTTGCCTATGTGCAGGACGGTACCCCCGCAGAATATGTTGAAAGTTTTATTCGGGGCGACCGCTTTAAGTTGGAAGTAAAGGTGGGCAATTTTGGCGCACCTATATAGCTGCAGAGTATTATAAATATAACACAGTTGCGGCAGATATGGCACCACTTGTGGTTTTAAGAAAAAAGCGCTATAATAAACACACCAGCTGTCAAGCTGCATGCCCGGTAAAACCGGGTTGTGCCGCCGTGACGGCAGTGTGTTTTTTAGCACCCTATTAACCCCGGCGGCATCTGGCCTCCGGCACAGGAGTGATATGCATTAACTATCGACAAACGCTACAGAAATTAACATTGGCAGCGCTTTTTGTGGCGCTGGATATTTTATTTACCCGCTTCTTTTCTGTCAACCTTTGGGGGGTACAACGCCTTAGCCTGCAATTTTTGGCTACAGCGCTGTGTGCCGCACTGCTTGGCCCGCGTTGGGGCATGGCTACCGCCGTACTGGGCGATATTTTGGGTATGCTTATTAATTCGGCGGGGTTGGCTTATTTCCCAGGCTTTACACTTACGGCGGCGCTGCGGGGGTTGGTATATGGCATTGGCCTACACGGCCGGCCACTACGCCTAGGCCGAGTGCTGGCCACCGAGGCAGTGGTTTCGCTTGGGCTCAACACACTGCTTAATAGCCTGTGGCTGGCTATCTTTTTCGGGCGCGCATATTTGGGGCTACTGGCCGTAAAGCTACCTATCTACCTGGTGTGGGCACCGCTGGCAGGCTATGCCGTGTTTTTCTGCCTGCGCCGTCTTGCGGCGGTACAGAAGTTTGGGGTAAAGGTTTAAGAGCTTTTGCCAACACACAAACCCGTGTTGCGCCTATAAATTTACGTAAAACCCTGGGGAAATGCCGTAGCAGGCATTTCCCCAGGGTTTTTATGGGCCCTATCAAGCACAAAAGGCAATGCCCTCGAAGGGGCATTGCCTTTTGTGCTTAATGCGGAATTCTCAGGGGCGCGGCGGGGTTTGTTGCCGCAAGCTATCCGTTAGCCGCCGGCTATTCTACCGTAACGCTCTTGGCCAGGTTACGGGGTTTATCTACATCGTTGCCGCGGGCTACAGCCGCATAGTAGGCAGCCAACTGCAGCACCACCACAGAAAGCAGTGGCATGAGCATATCGTCGGTTACAGGCAGGCGCAAAATGCGGTCGTAGCAGCTGGGGTCGGCTTCAAAATCTTGTCGGGTTATAAGCAGCACACGGCCCCCCCGGGCCTTTACCTCGCGAATGTTGCTCACCATTTTCGCCAGTAGCTCTTGTTGAGTGGCCAGCGCTACCACCGGCACATTCTGCGTAATGAGCGAAATGGGCCCATGCTTGAGCTCACCGGCAGCGTAAGCCTC
>CAYYOY010000231.1:0-3080 GCA_964473265.1 uncultured Oscillospiraceae bacterium | reverse complement strand
GAACTAATAAAAAAATAGTAGTGTAATTTTTACATTTGCGGGAGTTATATATGGATAGAGATACGCTTATTCAGCAGGTAAAGGATGAATACGCACGCCTTGCCGATATGGAAGGCCAGGCTCATATACACAACCATACCTATAGCAATACATCGCCAGAGGCCTATTATGAACAAAAGCTGCAGACGGTCATCCGCGATATTGAAAATGGAAAATATGATGATTTTAGCAATGGTTTAGAGCTTGTGGAATGGGTGGCCAAGCACAAAAACAAATCTGAGCGCATTCGCGATACAATTGAATCTACCATTCACAACATGGAGCTTGCCCAAGCGCAAATTGCACAAACCCCCAGCGACAAAACAGCGGGCGAACTGCTGGAGCAAAATGAGCGGCGGGCACAAGCCGTAACCTCTATGATACGCGAAATGAAAGAGCAACAGGCTCTGGAAAAATTAGAATCTGGCAGTTCCGATATTATTGGTGGCGGCAAATAAGCACTTTTAAGGGCTTGCTGCCTGCGCTTTGCAGGCAGCAAGCTTTGTTTCTATAGGAAAACTCTGCCGTTCATGATAAAATACCAGTAGACACGTATAAAAGGAGGTTTGCAAACCGTGATTGCGAAAATTGACCATGTGGTAATTACTACCCCCAACCCTGGCGAATGCCTCGCCTTTTATCAAAAGCTGGGGTTTACGCCCAAGGAAACCGGTGGCCGCTACGAGCTTTTTGCCGGAGATTTTAAGATAAATGTACATATCAAGGGCAGCGAGCTTTCGCCCCATGCAGGCCATGTGCAGCCCGGCAGCGCCGATTTATGCTTTGAAATTACCGGCAGCCTTGCGCAGCTTAAAAGCCAGCTCGAGGCAAAGGGGCTTACCCTCGAGCTGGGCATTGTACAGCGTACAGGCGTGCGGGGTAAAATGCAGTCGCTTTATCTGCGCGACCCGGACGAAAATTTGCTGGAATTTTGCAGCTACGAGTAAAAGCATTAAAATTCCCCCCCCAGGTGTTTTGGCAAATTTTGTGCGCAAACTAAGGGTAACCTTTCGCTTAGGAGGATGCCCCTATGAAACTGCGCCCCTACCTAACCTTCAACGGCAACTGCGAAGAAGCCATAGAGCTTTACAAAAAGGCCTTTCAAACCGATGTTATGCAAATCATGCGTTTTTCCGATATCCCCCCCAGCCCAAACTTTACCATTCCCGAAGACTATAAAGCGAAAATTGTGCAGGCAACCATGCGCTTTGGGGATGATTTCATCCGCCTTTCAGATTGCGGCCCCGGCATGGAATTTAACGACTCTGAAAGCGAGCGCCTTTGCATTTCGGCAGAGGCAGACACTGCGCAGGTGCAACATGCCTTTGCCATATTGGCAGAGGAAGGGCGGGTTAGCATGCCGCTGGCGCAAACCTTCTACAGCCCCTGTGCCGGTATGTTGGTAGATAAATTTGGTGTGCTGTGGAATTTTGTAGCCAACAAGGAATAGCGCTTGCCAGCAAAAGGCGTGCACCCGGGCCGGGTGCACGCCTTTCAATTAATGCTGTATTCAACGCTGTCTTTACTTTTTCCTTGACAAACACCTGCTCATGCTGTATTATACATACCATTGGTATGTAATTAAGCAAAGCATTGCCGCAAACAACAATGCTCGCATTTTAGGAGGAAGCTATGCCACACGTTGCACTAAACCCACCTCGCCGCCCTGCGGTTTTTGAGGCCGCAGCTACGCTACGCCACCACTGCACAGCCTACCCGGCCGGCCACTCGGTGGGCAACCTAAACGGTAGGGAGGTGCGGCATGCATAAGGCTAAGCTTTTTCACAAAGATTTCATCCTAGTGGTAGTAGGGCAAATTATTTCGCTTTTTGGCAACGGCATTGTCCGCTTTGCTCTGCCGCTCTACCTACTGAATACCACAGGCTCCGCCACATTATTTGGCCTTGTTACAGCTCTCTCGTTTTTGCCCATGGTGCTGCTTACACCCATAGGCGGCATTATAGCCGACCGTGTGAACAAGCGCAATGTAATGGTAACGCTCGATTTCTTTACAGCCGGGCTTATGCTGCTGTTCCTATTGCTGCTGGGCAAAGTAAACCTGGTGTTGCTGCTTGTGTTCACCCTTATGCTGCTGTACGCTATACAGGGTGCCTACCAGCCCACCGTGTTTGCCAGCATGCCATTGCTGGTGGGCAGCGAAAATCTAATACAGGCCAACGCAATTATTAACCAGGTAAACGCCCTTGCGGGGCTGCTGGCTCCGGTTTTGGGGGGCGTGTTATATGGGCTTTGGGGGCTTATGCCCATTGTTGCAGTGGGGGGCGTCTGCTTCTGCCTTTCGGCAGTGATGGAAATTTTCATCCGCATTCCCCACACCAAAAGCCAGACCCGCCAAACTATATTTGCCATTGTGCGGCAAGATTTTTCAGATAGCTTTACCTTCATGCAAAAGGATAACCCCATTATAATGAAAGCCATTGGGGTTATCTGCAGCTTTAATCTCTTTTTAAGCGCCATGCTCATGGTGGCCATGCCGGTACTTATAACCGAAACACTACAGCTATCCAACGAGCTGTACGGCTTTTCGCAGGGGGCACTGGCCGCCGGCGGGCTTTTGGGCGGCCTTTTGGCAGGGGTGTTTGCCAAAAAGTTGCGTGTAAAAAATGCCTACCTGCTGCTTTTGGCCTGCTCTGCCCTGCTGCTGCCGGTTGTTGCTTGCTTTCCGTTGGGGTTTAATGCCTTTACCTGTTATTTAGTAATTAGCATGTGTGCCTTCTGCATGATGAGCGTTGCCACCATGGTTACCATTCAAATGCTTAGCTTTTTGCAGGGGCAAACGCCCACCCATCTCACCGGTAAAATTATCTCCTGCGCTATGGCGCTGTGCCTGGCGGCTCAGCCCATTGGCCAGGCCATGTACGGGTATTTGTTCGATATTTTTGCCAGCAGGCCCCACCTGGTAATGCTGGGGGGGGCGGCAATTGCGGGGCTAATTGCGCTGTTTTCGCGCCGAATTTTTGCCACTGCTGACGACATAAACGGCAAAGTATAACAAAAGAGCCTTGGCCGTATGCATTCAC
>CAYYOY010000230.1:0-3125 GCA_964473265.1 uncultured Oscillospiraceae bacterium | reverse complement strand
GGCGAAGGTGCGCTGGGTGCCCAGCAAATGCTGGCCTACACCATGCGCCACACCCTGCAGCTGCTGCACCCCTTTATGCCCTTCATCACCGAAGAGCTATGGCAGGCGCTGCCCCACGAAGGCCAAAGCATTATGACAGCCCCCTGGCCCAAGGCCGACCCGGCCTTTGCCTTTGCCGAAGAGGCCCGCGAGTTTGAACGTGTGATGCAGCTTATCCGCGCCATTCGCAACAAGCGTGCCGAAATGGGCATTCCCCCCAGCAAAAAAGCGCGGGTGTGCGTAGAAACCCAGCACGGCCAAACCTTTGCGGCGGGTGCACCCTTCATTCAGCGGTTGGCCAGCGCTTCCCAGGTGGAGGTAGGCCACACCTTCCCCAGCGAAGGCTGCCTGCTGGTAATAACCGATAGTGCCCGTGCTTTCATCCCCATGGCTGAGCTGGTAGATAAACAAAAAGAACTGGCCCGCCTGGAAAAAGAGAAGGCCGCCGCTCAAAAGGATATTGACGTAATTTCGGGCAAGCTGAATAACCCCGGCTTTATGGAAAAAGCCCCACCCCAGCTAATAGAGGCCGAAAAGGCCAAGCTGGCCCGCGCCAACGAACGCATGGAGAAAATTTTACAATCTATGGCAAGCCTATAAACCACAGGCACCGCCCAAAAAGGAGCTCTATGACCTACGACCAGGCCATTGCCTATATTCATTCGCTCGAGCGCTTTGGTTCCAAGCTGGGGCTAGAGAATATCTCAACACTTTTACAGCGCCTTGGCAGCCCCCACAAGCAGCTGCGCTTTGTGCATGTGGCGGGCACCAACGGCAAGGGCAGCACCTCGGCTATGTTAGCCGGGGTGCTTGCTGCCGCAGGCTTTTCTACCGGGCTGTATATTTCGCCCTATGTGCTGGAATTTCGCGAGCGCATGCAACTGAACGGCAGCATGATACCCCCCCAAGAGTTGGCAGAGGTTGTGCAGGCCGTGCGCCAGCAAGCCGACGAAATGGCCGCAACCGGCAGCCAGCCCACCGAATTCGAGGTGGTTACTGCTGCCGCACTGCTGTGGTATGCCCGCCGCCGCTGCGATATTGTGGTGCTGGAGGTAGGGCTTGGCGGCCGCTTCGATGCCACCAACGCCATTGAAACGCCGCTGGTTTCGGTTATTACCGCCATCGGCAAGGACCATACTCAACTTCTGGGCGATAGCCTTGAGAAAATCGCCTTTGAAAAGTGCGGCATTATTAAGCCGGGTGGCACTACCGTGAGCTACCCAGCCCAGCCGCCTGAGGCATTGGCAGTTATAATGCAGCAGGCCGCCCAGCGGGGCAATAGCTTGCTCATGCCCAACCTTGCGGGCGTTTCGCTGCATAGCAGCAGCCTAGAGGGCAGCCGTTTTGCCTACCGTGGGCTGGAGCTTTTTGTGCCGCTGGCCGGCCGGCACCAAATTGCCAACTGTGTAACCGCGCTGGAGGCCCTTTTTGCACTGCGTGCCAAGGGCCTAGCCATTCCGGATGAGGCTATCGTAGCAGGCTTGGCGAGTGTGCGCTTTCCCGCCCGCCTGGAGCTGCTGGGCAACCAGCCAATTATTTTGCTGGACGGTGCCCACAACCCGGCGGGTGCCGCCGCTCTGGCCGATGCCCTTACGTTGCTGCAGGGCAAGCGCATCCACAGCATTGTGGGCATGCTGGCCGACAAAGCCTGTGAGCATGCCCTAGAGCTGGTGGCACCCCGGTTTGACCGCATGCTAACGGTAACCCCGCCCAACCCCCGCGCCCTGCCCGCCGAGGAACTGGCGGCGCTGGCCGCACCCTATTGCCCCCGGGTGCAGCCCTGCGGCAGCCTGCCACAGGCAATAGAGCTTGCCCTGCAGGGTGCCCCCGACGCGCTGGTGGTGTGGGGCTCGCTCTACCTGGCAGCCGAAATACGCCCCTTGCTGCTGCAGCGGCAAAGCAGCTAAACTAAAACGCCCCGGCATGGCCAAAGCCCTGCCGGGGCAAAATATACCTAGGGCCGTGCCGCCCAGCCGCCCACCCAGGCGAATGGCGCCCCGCATTGCGGCCCTGCTCTTGCCGCAACCCGGCAGGCTTGTGTATGGCCGCGGGTGCGGGGCGCCAAAGGGGGAGGCATTTCCCCACCGGGAAATACCTCCCCCTTTGGCGGCAAACGAAGTTTGCCGCCATTCGCCCAAGCGGGCGGGCTGGCGGGCGGCACTAGGCCCGGCCCTCGGCCAGGTAGCGCTGCGCCTGCAAATATTCCTCTTGCGTGTCAATATCCAGCGCCTGTGCGGGGTGGGGCAGCGCAAACAGGGTAACCAGCTCGGGGTGTCTGCGCAGCACAGCCCGCCCGCCGCCCTCACCGGCCTGCAGGGCCAGCAGTTCCCCCCGCAGGCTGTGGGGAAAGAGCACCGGGCTGCAGGGCTTGCCGTTAAGAGCAGCGGCTACAATGCGCTGCGGTGTGGCTGTAAAGGCCTGCAGCATGCCACCCAGCACAGCAGACGATACAAAGGGCTGGTCGGCCTGCAAAAAGAGGTAGCCGTCGGCTGCAGGTGCAGCCCCCAGCCCCAGCACTACCGAGGCGGCATGCCCGTGCTCGGGGTGCGGGTTGTGCTGCAGGGCAACACCATATTCCGCTGCAGCCTGTGCCACCTCTTCGCTGGCATACACCAGTGTTACCCCCTGCAGCGGCAGGCCGGCCAGGCTTTGCAGGCAGTGGGTAAACAGCGGGCGGCCGCCCAACGGCAGCAGCAGTTTTTCATACCCCATGCGCCGCGAAAGCCCGGCTGCCAGCACAATGGCGTGCACTTTCACTAGAACTTTCTCCTCAGCATGGTAAAATGAAAAAAGTTGGCATAATATTGCAAGGAATAAAGCAGCGGGCGGTTCATTTTGCCGTAGCCCACCTCGTCCAAAAACAGCAGCGGTTGGCCCACCGGCAACTCCAGCTCGCCGGCCACCAGTTCGTCGGCCGCCACGGCAGAAACCTGCGTGGCGTCTGAAAGCATGACCAGCCCGCAGTATTTTTCCAGTATATCAAACACCGGCTGCGCCCAGTCTATTTGCTGGCTGTCGGTTTGGCCAAACAGCGAGGCCTGCAAATAATCCACCGAATAGATAACCGGCCGGTCGTCGGCTAAAAT
>CAYYOY010000229.1:0-3131 GCA_964473265.1 uncultured Oscillospiraceae bacterium | reverse complement strand
CAATGGTGTTTTGTGCGCCCGTGCCTCGAAAATTTTACAAGTGCGTCAATTAGTACTATTTTGAATTGTGATGAGATAGCACACAACAGTAAACCTAGAAACAAATTGCTTAAGGCAATTTGTTTCTAGGTTTATATAGCATAAAGAATAAAATTCATTTATAAAGCGGCAAGCTCTTCAAATTGTGCTTTCATGGCAGGGTAGAGTGCGGCATACAACCTGTAGAAGGGCTCGTATTTTTCGCTTTGCAGGCCGGGCAGCTGTGGCGGGTTCTTTTGAACTACACGGCTGCAGCCTTCTGCTACTGTTTTGTAAATACCCGTGCCTACACCGGCTAGAATAGCCACACCAAGCGAAGGGCCACCGTTGTTTTGCACTGTTGTAACAGGACAGCCGAAAACATCCGCCATCATCTGCCGCCACAGGTGGCTGCTTCCACCGCCCCCACAGGCCAGCATTTCTGTGGGGGCTACCCCCATTGCTCGCAGTACGTCCAGGCATTGCCGCTGTGAGTAAATAACCCCCTCCATAACCGCTCGAAGCAGGTGGCCTTTGGTATGAATGCCCGAAAGGCCAAAAAACACCCCTCGCGCCTTTTCATCCAAAATGGGGGAGCGCTCACCCATTAAATAGGGTAGGTAAATCAGTCTGTCGGCACCTATGGGAACGCCGGCAGCCATTTCATCTAAAATAGCATAAGGGTCAACCCCTTTTGCGGCGGCTAGGGCTTTTTCAGTTTCACAAAGGGTATCACGAAACCACTTCAGCGACATACCTGCTGCAAGGGTACAGCTCATTACTGTCCAGGCACCGGGCACTGCCGCACAAAAGGTGTGCACACGGCCTGCAGGGTCGATTGTTACTTTATTGGAATGCGCAAACACCACGCCAGAGGTACCAATGGTGGTGAAGGCCGTTCCTTCACTTACCACTGCGGTCCCCACTGCCGCCGCTGCGTTGTCGCCAGCTCCTCCCACAACCGGTGTGCCGGCACAAAGCCCGGTTTCGGCGGCAGCCTGTGCCGTTACCTGCCCGGTAACCTCGGGCGATTCGTACATTCTAGGCAGCAGGGCGGGGTCGATCTCTAGTTTTTGCAGCACTTCATTTGACCAGCAGCGCTTGCTTACATCCAACAGGTTGGTGCCGGAAGCGTCCGAAACTTCGGTGGCGTATACCCCTGTAAGCTTGTAGCGTAAATAATCCTTAGGCAGCAGCATCTGCTTGCATTTTTGGTAAAGCTCGGGCTCGTTTTCCCGTACCCACAATATTTTGCCGGCGGTAAAGCCGGTGAGCGCAGGGTTGGCAGTAATTTCAATTAACCGCTCTCTGCCAACACGTTCGGTAATTTGCGCACACTGCCTTGCTGTACGTCCGTCGCACCACAAAATAGCCGGACGCAGCACCTGGCCTTGGGCATCCAGCATAACCAGCCCGTGCATCTGCCCCGAAATACCAATGCCGGCAATATCGGCAGGGTGTATACCGCTTTTGGTAAGCATCGCCTGAATGGTGCGCACGGCGGCGCCCCACCAATCTTCGGGGTGCTGCTCCGCCCAGCCGTTGCATGGCTGAATGAGCTCATATTCAACGGTGTTGCTGGCTATTGCCATGCCGTCTTCATTGTAAAGCACCGTTTTGGTGCCGGAAGTGCCAAGGTCAATTCCCAATAAATATTTCATAGCCGCTGCTTCCTTTCTGCTACGGCAAAAAGGCGGACTGCCGCCCGCCCTTTGCCGCAATATGCTTAGTTAAACAGAATAGAGTTCAAAATGCTCTCTAGGTATTCCTGCCTGCCGCTACCGGGCAGCTCGGGTGCGCCAAGGCTTTCGGCGTGTGCGGCAAGCTCTTGCAGGCTGGTGGCACCGTCTGCAATTTTCTTGCCAATGCCACTGCGGTAAGTAGCATAGCGTTCCTCTATAAAGCTATCAATGCGGCCATCCTCAATTATGGCGGCAGCCTTAATAAGGCCTAGGGCAAAGCTATCCATCCCCAGAATAAAGGCGTGGAGGATATCATCCATGGTGTAGCTGGGGCGGCGGTTTTTTGCGTCAAAGTTAAAGCCGCCGGTTACGCCGCCCGCCTTTAGCACTTCGTACATGCACAGAGTGGTTTCGTATACATTAGAAGGGAAGTGGTCGGTATCCCACCCGATAAGATAATCGCCCTGGTTGGCATCTATGCTGCCCAGCATACCGTTGATGGCGGCAATGCGTAAATCGTGCTGGAAGGTGTGGCCGGCCAGTGTGGCATGGTTGGCTTCAATATTCAGCTTAAAATCTTTTTCCAGGCCAAACTGGCGCAGGAAGCCAACGGTGGTGGCGGCGTCGTAATCGTACTGATGCTTCATGGGTTCCTTGGGTTTGGGCTCTATGTAGAAATCTCCGGTAAAGCCTATGCTGCGCCCGTAGGCTACCGCCATTTTCATTAGGCGTGCAATGTTTTCCAGCTCAAACTTCATATCGGTGTTCAGCAGGGTTTCGTAGCCCTCGCGGCCGCCCCAGAACACATAGCCCTTACCACCCAGCTTTACAGTAAGCTCAAGTGCCTTTTTTATCTGCGCTGCCGCAAAACAGTATATTTCCGCGCTGTTCGAGCTGCCCGCACCGTTCATAAACCGTGGGTTGCTGAACATGTTGGCGGTTCCCCAAAGGCAGCGGATATTGGTGCCCTGCATTTTCTCTAGCATGTAATCGGTAATTTTATCTAACCGGCGGTTCATTTCGTTAATATCTGCCGCTTCGGCAACAAGGTCAACGTCGTGGAAGCAAAAATGCTCAATGCCCAGCTTCTGCATTAGCTCAAAGCCAGCGTCCACCTTGGCACGGGAAAGGCTTTCCCAATCGGTGCTGCCAAAGCTTTTATCGGCCGTGCCGGGGCCAAAAATATCGCTGCCGTTGTTGCAAAGCGCATGCCACCATGCAATAGCAAAAGGCAAATGTTCCTTCATGGTTTTGCCCAGAATTACTTTTTCGGGGTTGTAATACTTAAATGAGAAGGGATTTTTGCTGCCGGGGCCCTCGTAGACCACCTTCTGAATGTTACCAAAAACTTCAGACATAACTCTTCCACCTTTCTTTATGCCACTTTGGCTTTGCTTTTAGAAATAATATCAAAAGCTACTGCCGAAAGAA
>CAYYOY010000228.1:0-3144 GCA_964473265.1 uncultured Oscillospiraceae bacterium | reverse complement strand
TGCTCACCAGCATCATGCTGGCGCAGATGCGAAAATATTTTGAAAACAGGCTGTTTTTCATGGCCTATTCCTTAACCTCAAACTTGTAGCCCACGCCCCACACGGTTTTAAGCATCCATTGTTCCGAAACGCCCTCTAGCTTTTCGCGCAGGCGCTTAATGTGAACATCCACCGTGCGGCTGTCGCCATAATATTCAAAGCCCCACACCTCGTCCAGCAATTGGTCGCGGGTGTAAACCCGGTTAGGGTTGCTGGCCAGGTGGAAGAGCAGTTCCAGTTCTTTGGGCGGGGTATCTACCACACGGCCGTCCACTTTTAGCTCGTAGCGGGTCATGTTTACGGTAAGCTTGTCGTAGCTTACCTCGCGCACCTCGGGCTGTTGCTCGCTTTTGCCGCTGCGGCGCAGTACGGCCTTTATACGAGCCACAATTTCTTTGGTGTCAAAGGGTTTTACCACATAATCGTCCGCGCCAAGTTCCAGGCCCAAAACTTTATCGAAGGTTTCGCCTTTGGCGGTTATCATAATAATAGGGCAATCGGACTTTCTGCGAATTTCGCGGCACACCTGCCAGCCGTCCAGTTTGGGCATCATAATATCCAGCAGCACAAGGTCGGGTGTGTCGGCAGTATAGCGGGCCAGCGCTTCTTCGCCGTCGTAGGCCAACACCACGCCAAAGCCTTCCTTTTCCAGATAAAGGCGAATGAGCTCGCAAATGTTTTTATCGTCGTCGCACACCAGAATTTTTTCCATAGACATATACTTGTCCTCCTGTGTTTTGTCGGTGAGCTGTGGGCTGCAGGAATAAAAAAAGGATACCTATATTATATAACAATCCGGCAGGAAATAGTGAATATTTTTTTAAGTATTTGGTTTTTTCCTATGAATGCAGATTTTTTTAGCAGCAAACGGCTTGTAAAAATAAAAAGAACCACACAAACCCCCCATACAAATTGTCCTACGGCAATTTGTATGGGGGGTGCAACCGGCTTCAACGGTGCAAATTTTTATTTTCAAAGCTACGATTTATCTTTGCCTTGTTCTTGGGGCAAGTTGCCCTTTAGCCCAAACACAGCGCGTGCGCTTTCGGCCTGCGGGTCGTGCTTAATGTTTTTAGAATGGTGGCTGGTGTGCTGTGCCTTGGCGTCGTGTTGCTTTTTATGGTTGGGGTTTCGCATATTCATATGGGCTGCTCCTTCATTTTTTATTGCATTTTTAGCTTCCCCGCAGCACCATTTGATATCCTAGGCAACATAAAGCAAAGGCGGCAGGTTTTACCCGCAGCCAGTTGCATTTGCTTATCTTCAGGCCTTTATTGGAATGGCCGTAAAATTCAAGCATATAAAATTGAAAAATTTATGCCATGCCTTTTTCTTTAAAATAGGCATCCAGCTTTTGTTCCAGCTCGTCCTGCGAAATAATGTTTTTCAGCACCACCATGTCGCCCACGTCTCGCAGCTGGTCTTGTAGATCTGCCCCCACAATGAATAGGTCGGCAGCGCCTTTATAAGCGTCTGAAGTGGAAGAATGCACAACCTCTACATCGGTAATGCCAAATTTTTTCAAAGCCTTTACCACATTCATTTCCACCAGAAAGGAAGAGCCAAGGCCCGAACCGCAGCAGCACATAATTTTGTTCAGCTTCATATCGTAACTCCTTTAATTGTAATTTCCCCGGGGGGCAAAGCCCCCCGGGAGAATATTGCATAAAACCTTGCAAAAATGTTAGGCTTTCTTGGCTTTTCCAAAGCCCATAAAGATAGGAACCAGGAAGAGCACCACAATGATGCCCAGCAGGCCGTAGCCCTGCACAAAGCGGGCAATGTTGCCAAACACAATGCCAACAATGGTAAAGTCGGCATCCGAGAAGGTGGTGTTGGCAAAGTTAAGAGCACCCAGCACCGGCATGAGCAGCGCAGGCAGGAAGGTGATAAGCAGGCCGTGTGCAAAGGAGCCAAAGATACAGCCGCGCAGGCCGCCGCGGGCATTGCCGAATACACCGGCGGTAGCGCCGCAGAAGAAGTGGGGAATAACACCCGGCAGAATGAGCGCCACAGGAATGCTTGTGCCAATGGCAGCCAGCACGCCCAGGCCTACAATGCCGCCCAGGAAGGAAACCAAAAAGCCGATAAGCACAGCGTTGGGTGCGAAGGGGAATACCACCGGGCAATCCAGCGCGGGCTTGGCATCGGGTACAAGCTTTTCAGAAATGCCCTTAAAGGCCGGAACGATTTCGGCAATAAGCATACGCACGCCGGCCAGAACGATGTAAACGCCCACAGCAAAGGTGAGAGCCTGAATAATATCGAAGAGGAACCAGTTTTGCCCACCGAACATGGTGTTATCAAAACCGGGTTTGGTAACGGCAATGGCGGTTACCAGCACATAGAAGATAAACATAGTAAGCGAGATAGCAATAGAAGTATCGCGCAGGAAGGAAAGGCGCTTGGGGAAGTTAATATCTTCGGTAGATTTTGAACCCTTACCTACCATGCTGCCAATCCAGGCAGAGAACACATAGCCGGTGCTGCCAAAGTGGCCGAAGGCAATGCTTTCGTCGCCCACAATTTTGGTCATGGTCGATTGGCAGATAGCCGGGAAGAAGGCCATGGTAAGCCCCAGCAGCAGCGAACCGCCCAGAATGAGCATCCAGCCGCTAAGCCCCGCAACCGAGAGGATAACGGCTATCATACATGCCATATACAGTGTATGGTGGCCGGTGAGGAATATGTACTTCATGGGCGAGAAACGTGCAATAACAATGTTTGCCACCATGCCGAAGGCCATGATGATGGCGGTGGCGCTGGCATATTCGGTAAGTGCCAGCGAAACAATGGCTTCGTTATTGGGAATAACGCCCTGGAAACCAAAGGCCGCGGTGAAAAGTTCGCTAAAATAGTTCAGCGAGCCAACCAGTACGCCGGCGCCCTGGCCTATAATAAGGAAACCGAGAATGGTTTTAGTTGTGCCTTTGATAACGTCTTCAATGGGTTTGCGCTGCAGCAATAAGCCTACCAACGCCATAACGCCAATAAGCAGTGCCGGAACCGAGAGAATTTGCTGTAAAAAGTCAAAGATTACCATGATGTCAACCCTCCATACAAAATTCGCTACTCATCTGTTGCAAAAACGTTGTACAGCTCCTG
>CAYYOY010000227.1:0-3178 GCA_964473265.1 uncultured Oscillospiraceae bacterium | reverse complement strand
ATTGCCTGGCCTTGCGTCATAGCCTTGGCTCCTTTCTTTCAAAAAGTGGTGCTGCAAGTGCGGGGCAGCGGCTTTGCGATAGGCTTGCCCAGCTAATGGAAGCTCTGCGCCAGCGTGCCCAGCAGCATGCTCCAGCCGTCTACCAGCACAAACATGAGTATCTTAAATGGCAGGGCTATCATGGCTGGTGGCAGCATTACCATACCCATGGACATAAGCGTACTGGAGACCACAATGTCTATAATAAGGAAAGGAATAAACAGCAAGAAGCCCATGGTAAAGGCGCGGCGCAGCTCGCTGGTAATAAAGGCGGGAACTACAATATCCAACCCCAGCTGCAAAAACTGTTCCGGGGTGCCTTCGGCCAGGCCTTCGGGTGCCGGCCGGCCCGATATGTTCAGAAATAGGCTAAGGTCTTTTTTTTGGGTTTGGCGCAGCATGAACGATTTCATGGGCACCATAGCGGTTTGTATAAACTCTTCCTGTGTAATTTCGCCCGCGGTGTAGGGCTTATAGGCAGTGGTGTTAATTTCACTAATTACGGGCTGCATAATGAAGAGGGTTAGAAAAAGAGCCAGGCCAACAAGCACCTGGTTGGGGGGAGATTGCTGCGTGCCCAGCGCGTTGCGCAAGAACGAAAGCACAATGATAACCCGCGTGAAGCTGGTCATCAGCATTAGAATAGAGGGCCCCAGCGCCAGCAGCATGAGCAGGAATAGTACCTCAATGGCACCTAATGCCGTATCGGTATTATTGGAAGTGCCCAGGTTTATAGATATGCCGCCCGGAGCGGCGGCATAGGCAGAAACGCTAAGCAGCGCGGCCACAAGGCCAATGGTGAGCGCCAGAGAAAGCAAACAGCGTAGGAGGTGCTTTTTTAGCTGCTTTTTTTGAGCCGCAGCCTGGTTCATTGGTTGTCGTCCTCCTTTTTGCTGCGGCCACCCAGCTTAAGGCCCTTCATGCTGTCTAAAAGCATTGCAGAAAATGGCAAAGCCTGGGGCGGTTCGGTAGCCTCTAGGGCTTCCAGTCCGTCCAGGTCGCATAGTTTTTCTATGGCGTTTTCGGTAATGCCAACCAGCATGGTGTGGTCGGCCACCCGCACAATGAGCAGCGCGCCTTCCCTGCCGAGGCTGGTACGGTCAATAATTTTTATTAACCGCGAGCTGCTTTGTGCCGCCATTTTCCCGCCCAGCCACTTGGTGGTAAAGTATGCCAACAGCAACACCAACACCAACATGGCCAACACGAAGAGGATAGATAGCATGTCACGTAGGTACTCCAACAGACCGTCCCCCTTTGCAGCGGATGATATGCTGCTTTAGCCCAAAACCTTGCTTACCGTTTGCAAAATTCTATCGGGCTTAAAGGGTTTTACAATGAAATCGAGCGCGCCAAAACGAATGGCGTCTACTACCATCGATTCCTGGCCCATGGCCGAACACATAACCACACGGGCATTGTTATCAAAAGCCCGAATTGCCTGCAGTGCCTGTATGCCGTCCATGTTGGGCATGGTTATGTCCATAATTACCAGATCAGGCTTTTCGGCCTGATAGGTTTCAAACGCAAGCTGGCCGTCGGCCGCTTCTATGATGTTGGTATAGCCACTTTTGGTAAGGCTATCTTTAATCATCATGCGCATGAAGGCAGCGTCGTCAACGATCAGTATCTTTTTATCCATACAAATTCTCCTTAACTGTTATTGGTTTTTATTGTTTATTGTATTGACAATGTCACGAACGTTGACAATCTCGGTAATTCTTACGCCAAAGTTATCGTCGATTACTACAACGTCGCCACGCGCCATAAGCTGGCCGTTCACCACAATATCAACAGGGGCACCGGCTTGTTTTTCAAGCTCAATTACAGTGCCTTGGTTAAACTCCATAATCTCTTTAATTTTACGTTTGGTCTTGCCAATTTCTACCGAAACGCTAAGCGGTACATTCATAATAAGTTCCATGTTGCCGCCTGCCAGCGGTTCGCCACCCGGGCCTGGCTGGGGTGCAAAGGCGGGGAACTGTACATTTTGCACGCTAACATCCTGCTGCTTAATAATGCTGTTGCTACCGGGGTTAGGCGGCTGGTTTTGCAGCATAACATAGTTGGGGCCGGCCGGCTGCTGGGGGGGATACGGATACGGAGGGTAGGGTGTTGCCGGCTGGGGGTAGTACGGTGTTTGAGCAGCGTAGGGCTGCTGCGGCTGCATAGGCTGCTGCATGGGGGGCATGGGGGGCTGCGGCGGCATAACAGGCATTTGGGCTGCCGGTTGGGCCGGTGTTTCGAAAGGTTGCACCGGGGGCTGGGGCTGCGGCGGCATAGCGGCAGCAGCCGGGGGCATGGCAGCAGCAGGCGGTGTGTTTTCGGGAATTTGCACCGTAGGGGCAGCCTTTTGTTCGGCGTCAATATTCATAAGCCTGCCAACAATCATTTTGGCAAGCGGAGTGGGTATAACGCTTACGAACTCCGTCTTCATTATACCAACAATTTCGAGATTAAACAATACCGTAACCACATGCTCTTTAGGGTCTACGCCTACTGCGCTTTTAAAGGTGTGGTCGTCATCCATAATGGTTGCTGTAGGGGTAGAGATATTAATGCTCTTACCTAAAAACTCAGAAAGGGCAGTGGCCGAGGCACCCATCATTTGGTTCATAACCTCGCAAGCCGCACTCATGCTCAGCTCGTCAAAGACAAAATCGTCCTTGGGGGGGTGGTCAACACCCATTAGCTGGTTGAGGATAAGCTGCATATCGCTCTGACGAAACACCATCACATTCGAGCCTGAAATGCCCTCTACATAGGTGATCTTAACGATCATAGCAGGCTCCAGGCTGGAATAATCGGCTTTATCGAGTGTTTCCACCCTTACCTTGGGGGTAGTGATGGTAACCTGCTTATCAAGCATGGAAGAAATGGCGGTGGCCGCCGAACCCATGCTAATATTAAGCACTTCGCCGATAGTGTCTATTTCAAGCGCAGATAAAATAGGCTCCTCAGGGGTCAGGTTGGAATCGCTTTCTACCTCATATGCAATAGCCATCAGTTATCCCTTTCTTCTACATTAAATTCGTTATTTTAATCGCCTTTTTCTGCTTGGAATGGCCTAATTTAGCCCTGAACCAGGCAGCATCGTCGATGTAAATTTTAATTTCGCTATCTAAAGATTTATTCAGTG
>CAYYOY010000226.1:239-3223 GCA_964473265.1 uncultured Oscillospiraceae bacterium | reverse complement strand
TCATTAATGCACTGGCCATGGCCGACGCGCTGGAACAGGCCGGTGTCACCGTTCGTGTGCAGACAGCTATTACCATGCAGGCCATTGCCGAGCCGTATATCCGCAACCGTGCCGTGCGCCATATGGAAAAGGGCAGGGTAGTTATTTTCGGCTGCGGCACCGGCAACCCATTTTTCTCTACTGATACCGCTTCCACCCTGCGTGCAGCAGAAATTGATGCCGATATTATCTTAAAGGCAACCATGGTAGACGGTGTCTACGACAAAGACCCCCACCGCTTTTCCGATGCTGTGCGGTACGATACTCTTACCTTTACCGAGGTGCTGGGCAAGCAATTGGCTGTAATGGATAGCACAGCTGCTTCCATGTGCCGCGATAATAAAACGCGCATGCTGGTGTTTTCTATACAAGACCCGCAGAACCTGTATCGTGCTATCTGCGGTGAAAATATTGGTACATTTGTACAGGAGGAATAACCATGAACGAAAGGTTAAAGCCCTACAACGAGAAAATGCAAAAAACCGTGGCCGCCTTTACAACTGAACTGGCGGCTATCCGCGCAGGCCGTGCCAACCCCGCCGTGCTGGATAAACTGCATGTAGACTACTATGGTACGCCTACTCCTATTCAGTCCATGGCTGCCGTTTCTGTTTCCGAAGCACGCATTCTGGTTATTCAACCCTGGGATAAATCTACCCTTAAGGCCATTGAAAAAGCCATTCAGGCCTCGGATATCGGCATAAACCCAAGCAACGACGGCAGCGTTATTCGCATTGCTTTCCCGCCCCTCACCGAGGAACGCCGTAAAGAAATTGGCAAGCAAATTCATAAATATGCCGAGGATGCCAAGGTTGCTGTGCGTAATATTCGCAGAGATGCCAATGATAAATTCAAGGCCTTGAAGAAGAGCTCCGAAATTACCGAAGACGACCTGCGCGATCTTGAGGATGAAATGCAAAAGCTAACTGAACGTTTCATTAAAGAACTTGACGATATTGCCGCTAAGAAGCAAAAGGAAATTATGGAGCTTTAAGGCAGCCCGGAGGATTGCATGGACAAAACACAACATAGGCTGCCCCCGCCCGAAGCTTTGCCCCGGCACCTGGCTGTTATAATGGACGGTAACGGCCGCTGGGCCAAAAAGCGTGGCCTGCCCCGCCAAGCAGGCCACCGGCAGGGTGCCAAGGTGTTTGAGCGGGTAGTACACATCTGCCAGGAGGCCGGCATTGCCTACCTTACTGTGTACGCTTTCTCCACCGAAAACTGGAGGCGTCCCCCGCAGGAAATAGAAGGTATTATGACACTGCTGCGGGAATATTTAAGGCGTGCAAACAAGCACCTTTCAGAAAATGTACGCACCCGTTTTATCGGCGACCGTTCCAGCCTTCCTTCCGACATTGTAGAGCTTATGCAGCAGGCTGAAGAGGCAAGCAGTGGATGTACCGGATTAAACCTAAACATTGCTGTAAATTACGGTGGCCGTCAGGAAATTACCCAGGCCTGCATCCATTTGGCCGCCGAATGCCTTGCCGGTAAGCTGCAGCCCAGCGAAATTACCGAAGAGCATATCTCCAGCCTGCTGTATACCGCCGGCCAACCTGAACCCGATTTAATTTTGCGCCCCAGTGGCGAAAAACGTACCTCGGGTTTTCTTCCCTGGCAGTCGTCTTACAGCGAGCTCATCTTTCAAGATGTTCTCTGGCCCGACTTTAACAAAGCAGACTTTATTGCCGCCATGCAGGAATATGCTGCCCGCAGCCGGCGCTTTGGGGGTATCTAGTTGCGTAACCGTGTGCTTTCCGCGCTTGCCGGGCTGGCGGTGCTGGCCTTTGCCTTATATTTTTATAACACACCTGTGGTGAACCTAATGGCCGCACTTATTATAGTAGCGGGGGTTTACGAGCTCCTTATGGCTACAGGCTATATTCAAAACCGTGTGTTATCAGCCATTTGCATGGGTTTTGGCGGCCTTGTGCCATTTTTACGTTTGCAGTTTTTTGCCGTGGCTCTACCGGTTGTTTGTTTTCTGTTTGCTTTCGCACTATTCGTTTTGCTGCTTATTCAGCATAAAACTATGCGCATGGAACAAATTGGGCTTTCTTTCTTTTTGGCACTTTCGGTTTCCTTTTCCGTCAACTGCCTTATTCTTATGCGCGACCGTTTTGGCGTAGCCATAGGCATTTTTGGGCTTTTCCTTACCTTCAGCTCTGCCTGGCTTTCCGATACTGGCGCTTTCTTTGTGGGGCGTGCAATGGGCAGACGCAAACTTTGCCCCACCATTAGCCCTAAAAAAACCGTGGAGGGCATGATAGGCGGCTTGTTCTTCAGCCTTGCAGGCAACCTGCTTATTCCCTGGCTGCTGGCCTGGATTTTCCTGCAGCCTGCAATACTGCCGCATGTAGGAGCGACCATTCGCATAAACTATACCTTGGTGACTCTTATTTCTCCTGTGCTTTCGCTGCTAGGGGTGCTTGGCGACCTTTCGGCCTCGGTGCTCAAACGGCAGTATAATATTAAAGATTACGGTAATATTATGCCGGGACACGGTGGCGTTATGGACCGCTTTGACAGCGTTCTTTTCATAGCCCCGGCGGTGTACATCTGCATGCTATATTTGCCCCTGGTCTGGCAGGCCTAGTCCAACCGGAAGGTAGCTGATATTTTGAGTTCGTTTTTTACCATAGCGGTGTCGGTGCTGGTTTTTGGCGCCCTAATTTTCATCCATGAGCTGGGGCATTTTGCCACGGCTAAGCTTTTTCATTTTAAGGTGCTGGAATTTGCCATTGGCATGGGCCCCGCTGTGGCATCTTGGGGCAAGGGCGAAACCAAATACAGCCTACGGGTTTTCCCTATCGGCGGCTATGTGGCGGTGGAAGGGGAGGACAGCGAAAGCAGCGATGAACGTGCGTTTCAAAAGCAGCCAATCTGGCAGCGTTGTATTTTCATCATTACCGGCGCGGCTATGAACCTGCTGCTGGGCCTCG
>CAYYOY010000226.1:0-229 GCA_964473265.1 uncultured Oscillospiraceae bacterium | reverse complement strand
CCCTTGTGCTTATGCTGGTAAACCGCCAGCCTTTGCTGGGCACCAACATTATAGCTTCCTTTGATGAAGCCGCAACCTCTTCGGCCTACCTGCAAAGTGGCGACAAAGTAGTTAAAATTAATGGCTATTCCACCCCCAGCTACAACGATGTTATCTTTCAAATGATTCGTGACCAAGACGGTGTGGTAGATTTTGAAGTAGTGCGCGAGGGGCAAAAACTCACTCTGAA
>CAYYOY010000225.1:0-3234 GCA_964473265.1 uncultured Oscillospiraceae bacterium | reverse complement strand
GCCCTGCTGGACCAAGATGACCGCATGGCTATTCAAGAGAAAATCCACCGCATGTTGGCCGGGGGCTTTTATAGCGAAGAGCAGCCCTCAGCCAAGGCTGAAGCGCCACAAAGCAGCTTGCTGGAAAGCGACCTCTGCTTTATAGAAACCGCCCGGCACGATTATTCCACGCTGCTGCAAAAATATTGCACCCTGCTGGAAAAACGTGGCATTGTAAAAGAAGGCTACTACCCCAGCGTTATGGAGCGTGAACTCAAAGCCTCTACCCTTGTGGGGCGTGGGGTGGCCATGCCCCACGGCAAACCCGAGTTGGTGAACCGTTCCAAGGTGTGCGTAGTACGGCTGGCGTATCCTATTCTGGTGGGGGAGGATGAAATCTCCACCCTGTTGCTGCTGGCCATTTCCTATGCCGATGTACAGTTTGCCCGCAGCTTTTTTCAGCGGCTCTACCGCCTGCTGGATAACCCCCTGCAAATGAA
This sequence comes from uncultured Oscillospiraceae bacterium, assembly GCA_964473265.1. Taxonomy (GTDB): domain Bacteria; phylum Bacillota; class Clostridia; order Oscillospirales; family Ruminococcaceae; genus Heteroruminococcus. Next base: position 2,755 of record CAYYOY010000225.1, on the reverse strand, counting down.
CCGGCTGAATGCTTCCGAAAGCATTCCTGAAATTCTGCAACTATTGGGGGAAGCCCCAAACATATAACTGGAGGTAACGCACATGAGCCTGATTAATGAAGAGCTGGTGCTGCTCGACTACACTGCAAAAAGCAAGGATGAAGTGCTGCAAAAGGTGGCCGATGTAATGGAAGCCTGTGGCCGCCTCAGCGATAAAGGGGCATACATAGAACAGCTTTACCACCGCGAGGGCTTGGCCTCTACCGCTATTGGGTTTTCGGTAGCCATACCCCACGGCAAAACCGACGCGGTTAAGCAGGCCACCCTTATGTTCCTGCGGCTCACCGAGGAAATTCCCTGGAACGACGAAATGGCGCGGCTGATATTTGCCATAGGCGTGCCGGAATCGGAACCCGGCGATACCCACCTGAAGCTACTGGCGCAGGTGGCCCGCAAAATAGCGCGCGAGGAATGCCGCAACGGCTTTTTGAACGCCACCACCCCCCAGCAGGTGCTGGAGCTGGTGCAGGCCTAAAACCGGGCAAGCGAGGCCCCGGCAGCCAGGGCGCAGCCCTGCCTGAGGCGCCGGACTCATTGTTATAGAAAACTTGGAGGTGTATTTGAAATGGGAGCAATCTTTAAAGACACACGCAAGCACTTAATGACTGGCGTTTCCTACATGATTCCCTTTGTAGTAGCCGGCGGTGTGTTGCTGGCCCTTTCGGTCATGCTTTTTGGCGAGGGCGCAGTACCCACCGAAGGCACTATGCTGTACGACCTTTTCTTCATTGGTGTTGACGGGCTTACACTGATGATTCCCTTCCTGGCAGGCTTTATTGCCTTTTCTATTGCAGATCGCCCCGGCATTGCCCCGGCGGCCATTGCAGCCTTAACAGCCAACCAAATGGGTGCGGGCTTCTTGGGTGCACTCATCGCCGGTCTGCTGGGCGGCGTAGTGGTTTACTACATTAAGAAAATTAAAGTGCCCTCGGCCTTTAAGACCATCATGCCTATTCTGGTCATTCCCATTGTGGGCACCTTCATCACCGCCGGTGCTATGAAGTGGGGCCTTGCAATGCCCATTGCGGCGCTGCAAAACGGCCTTACCGCCTTCCTCACCAATATGTCCAGCGGCAGCCTGGTAGCGCTTGCTATCATCATGGGCCTGATGGATGCCTTTGATATGGGCGGCCCGGTAAACAAGGTTGCCTACGCTTTCACAATTATGTCGGTAGGCGCAGGGCTTTATCACATCGGCGGTATCAACGCCGTTGGCGTAACCGTTGCCCCTCTGGGCATGGGCATTGCCGCACTGCTGGCCCCCAAGAAGTATTCTTTCTCCGAGCGTGAAGCCGGCAAGGCCGCCATTGTTATGTCCTGCATGGGCATTACCGAAGGTGCCATTCCCTTCGCTGCGGCCGACCCGCTGCGTGTTATCCCCTCTATCATGGCCGGAACGGCTGTGGGCACTGCGCTGGCGGCCATTATGGGTGTGCAGAACGTGGTAGCCTGGGGTGGCCTCATTGTACTTCCCGCGGTTATCGGTAAGGTTGGCTATGTCGTGGCTATCTTGGCCGGCGCCGTTGTCACCGCTCTGCTGGTAAACCTGCTCAAGAAGGAAAAAATAGAAGACGCTTCTGTTGAATCCAGCGATGATTTTGACATTTCATTCAGCTAACCAAACCCCATTTATGTATGCCGCTTGCCGCTGCAGCGCGGCAAACGGCCCCACAGCCTGCCGGTTTTGCCGGCAGGCTGTGGGAGCTTGAAACATGCTGCACGGCTGGTGTACATGCCCGGCCATGGGCTGCCGGCCCACCAGCATGGGAACTTAACCTAAACCTAAACAGTTATATTGCATTGCAAAGGAGGATACACCATGAAATTTGTTGCCGTAACAGCCTGCCCCTCGGGGGTGGCACACACCTATCTTTCAGCCCAAGCCTTTGAAGACGCCTGCAAAAAGCAGGGGGTAGCCTGCAAGGTAGAAACCCAGGGCTCCATTGGCATTGAAAACACCCTTACACCCGAAGACATTGCCGAGGCCGATGTGGTGGTGCTCACCACCGATATGGGCATAAAAGGCGAGGAACGCTTTGCCGGTAAACGCATTGTACGGGTAGGCGTGGGGGATATCTGCAAAAAGTCCGACGCACTTGTCAGCAAGATCATTGCCGCTTTAAATAAGTAACCAACATTGCCGCCCGGCAACCGCCGGCAAAGGAGTATACAATGAACATAGACCCCGCGAATTTTCGCCTTACGGTGGATTATCTGCCTACAATTGTGGTGATAAGCCTGCTGCTTATGGATTTTGCCTATGCCGAAATGGCTAAGGAAAAACGCGCCATTCTCTACTCCTCCTGCCTGCTGCTGCTTATCCCATACTTTTTAAAAACCCAGAGCCTGCCCATGGCCGAAGCCTTTAAGTATGCCAATGCCGGCATTGTGGTGGCCATTTGGGGCTACACCCTCTGGCGCAACATCCCCAAAATTAAGCGCGGCGAGCTTACCTATCGTAAAAGCCTGCTGCAAAGCATACGCGAAGCACGCGAAAAGGCGGCAAACAAACGCAAATAGCACCCGCTGCCGCACAGACACAGACGCAAAAAACACCCGGAGAGAATGTAAGCCTACATTCTCTCCGGGTGTTTTAGTTGGCAGCACCGGGGCTACTCGCCCAGGCCTTCCACAAAATTGCGAATTTCTTCCAGTTCGCGTTTAAGGGGTGGTCCAATGAGGTCTGCAATGGGGGGCTGGCCTTCGGCCTCCTGGT
>CAYYOY010000224.1:0-3244 GCA_964473265.1 uncultured Oscillospiraceae bacterium | reverse complement strand
ATATTAAAATAGATAACCAGCCTGACCCGCGCATTACCGCCGTAAAAAACCAAACGCAGGACGGCGCGGAATATGTGGGGCCGTATATGTCGTCCTTTGTGGTAAAGCAAATGGTGGACGAGGCCAATAAAGTGTTTCAGTTGCCCACCTGCACCCGCCGTTTTCCCCAGGAATTCGGTAAGGAGCGGCCCTGCTTAAATTTCCATATCGGCCAGTGTGCCGGGCTTTGCCGTGGCAAAATAAGCAAAGAAGAATACCAAAGCAGAGTGGCCGAAGCCGTGGAATTTATCCGGGGCGGGGGTAGCGCTTCTATTGTAAGCCTTACTGAAAAAATGAACCAGGCGGCGGAAGATTTGCAGTTTGAACGTGCTTCCTTCTACCGTGACCGCATTAAGGCTATCAGCCGCATTGGTGAAGAACAAAAGGTGGTGTCCACCAGCCACAAAAGCCTGGACGTGCTGGCGCTGGTGCAAAGCGGCGGGCAGGCCTGCGCCGGGCTGCTGTGCTTCCGTGGTGGCCGCCTGGTAGACAAAGTGGATATTCCGCTGGGACAAGCCCAAGAGCCCAGCGAGGCCATGACAGAGCTGGTTACCGGCTACTACTACACCAATGCCGACATTCCGGCACAAATTTGGCTCGATACCCCTTGCGACGATATGCCCCTGGTAGCGGCCTTTCTACAGCAGCAGGCCGGCCATAAGGTCGCACTGAATGTGCCTGTGCGGGGCGAAGGCCGCAAGCTTGCCGAAATGGCACGCAACAACGCCGCCCAGCACCTGGCGCTGCAGCAAAAGCGCACCGGGCGCGAAGTGGCCGCGCTGGACGAACTGGGCCGGCTGCTGGGGCTTGCCACGCCGCCTGCCTATATAGAGGCCTACGACATTTCTAATATTGGCGGTAGCACCATTGTGGGTGGCATGGTGGTGTTTGAAAACGGGCGTCCCCTTAAAACGGCCTACCGCAGCTTGACCATACAAAACCTTGCCAACCCAGACGATTACGCGGCCATGTCGCAAATGCTTTCGCGCCGGCTTGCCCACTATGAGGACGAAAAGCAAAGCGGCAAGGGCTTTGGCCGCCTGCCCGACCTTATTCTGCTGGATGGCGGCAAGGGGCATGTTTCGGTGGTGAGCGAGGCAGTACGCCAGGCGGGCTTTACCATTCCCATTTTCGGCATGGTGAAAGACGACCGCCACCGCACCCGTGCCATTGCGGCCGACGGGGGAGAAATTTCTTTTACCTCGTTGCGGCTGGCCTTTACTCTGGTGGCGGCCATTCAAGAAGAAGTGCACCGTTTTTCTATTAACTTTTCGCGTAAGCGGCACAAGGCCGCCAGCCTTGAGCTTGCCCTTACACAGGCCCCGGGCATTGGCCAAAGCCGCGCAACTGCCCTGTATAATCACTTCAAAACCCAAGCGGCTATCCACAAAGCGGGGGTGGAAGAGCTTGCCGCCGTAGAGGGTATGACCCGCCCCGCCGCCGAAAAACTATACGCTTTCCTGCATGGCTCACTTGACACCATTGCCGAAAAGAACGATAATGGGGAAGCATAAAGCGTGTGGAAGATTGTACGGATAGGAAAAACATATGAGAGTAATTACAGGAACCGCGAGGGGACGAAGGCTCGAGGCAGTGCCCGGCCTAACGGTACGCCCCACCACCGATAGAGTAAAAGAAGCCATTTTTAGCATTCTGCAGTTTGAAATTGAAGGGGCAGAGGTGCTCGATTTATTTGCTGGTTCGGGCCAGCTGGGCATAGAGGCCCTTAGCCGGGGTGCGGCATCCTGCGCCTTTGTAGATAGCCTGCCCGCCGCCCGTCAGGTGGTGCACCGCAACCTAGAACAAACCGGCCTTACCGCTGGGGCACACTTCCACGCTATGGATGCCCTAACCTTTTTGCAGGGCTGCCGGCAGCGTTTTCACATCGCTCTGGTAGACCCGCCTTATGCCGCCGGTCTGCTGGAAAAGGTGCTGCCGCTGCTGGCCGGGTGTATGCACCCAAATGGTGTTATTGTATGCGAAAGCGATGAACGCCGCAGCCTGCCCGAAACGCTGCCCGGCTTTGCTCTGCACAAGCGTTACCGCTACGGTAAAACCGTGGTAACCGTTTACCGGGGAGGGCAAAACAATGAGTGAGCTGGCAATTTGCCCCGGCAGCTTCGACCCGGTTACCAACGGGCATTTAGATATTATCCGCCGGGCTGCTGATATTTTTGGCCAGGTGGTGGTGCTGGTGGTTATTAACCCCGACAAAACTCCAACATTTACCGCCGAGGAACGTGTAGCCCTGCTTCGGCGGGTTACCCAAGAGCTACCCAATGTGCGGGTGGAAAGCTACTGTGGGCTGCTAACCGAATACCTGAAGCAGCGGCAGGCTAGGGTAATTATAAAAGGCCTGCGTGCCGTTTCCGATTACGAATATGAATGCCAGATGGCCATGACCAACCATCGGCTACTGCCCAGTTGCGAAACCTTTTTCCTCACCGCCTCGGCGGAAAATATGTACCTTAGCTCCAGCCTGGTAAAACAGGTGGCACGCTTTGGGGGCGACATTTCGCCCTTTGTCCCCCAGCCGCTGCTGGGCGATATTGCCGGCCGGCTGGCCCGCTTGCAGGAAAGGAATGACCAAAACTCATGAACATTGAAGAAATTTTGGACATATTGGATGAGCTCTTGGACCGCGCTTGGAGCCTGCCGCTTTCGGGTGGCCGCTGCGTGGTGGACGCCGAACGCGTGCGCGAGCTGATTGACGACATACGCCTGAACATGCCTTCGGAAATTAAGCAGGCCAAGGCTATTGTGGTAGACCGAAAAGAGATTCTTTCAGGTGCCAAGCAAGAGGCCGAAAACCTTATGCGCCGCGCCGAAGAACGTGCTCGAGCTCTGGTAGCAAAAGAAACCATTGCAAAGCAGGCCGAAGCCCGCGCACAGGAAATTTTGGCCCAGGCACAGCATAACAGCCGCCAGATGAAGCAGGCCGCACAAGATTTTGCCGACAACATGCTTAGCGATAGCGAAGCCGTGCTGGCAAAGTGCCTACAGGAGGTAAAATCTACCCGCACAGCCCTTAAAAACGCCGGCAAAGGTAAGGATTAATCGCTACCCTCCAGTTGAATTGACAGTTAAGTTATTTAGACGCCTTTACACTGGGGCGTCTATTATTTTTAAACCTAAGACTATCTTCTGTTTGTTTATGCCTGTTCGTGTGCGTTTCTCTCTTACCCTGCAAAACCCCTCACATGTT
>CAYYOY010000223.1:0-3245 GCA_964473265.1 uncultured Oscillospiraceae bacterium | reverse complement strand
AGATGTGATAATTACAGCCAATATTACAAACAGTTGTATCATTTTCCATTTTTGTTGCAAAGCGCTAACCACCTTTATCAGTAACTTAATCTACATACGGGGGTTAAACTACATTCAAAAATACAGTAGTGTTGGTAAAAAATTAAAACTTATTTACTAAAATCTGTTTGCTATACAACTATTATAATATAACGTTGCGAAAGGTACAATACGCCTTACTAAATTTCTCACTCACCCTGAAGCAAAAAATATTCAACTTTGCCCAATGCCAGGCAATGCCTTGCAAGTTCTAGCGAGTTTGCCTGCCCACAAAGGTATTTGCAATAGCAACCCTGAAGCTTTATGCTCGTTTTTGTACAAATTCCATTCCGTGTATAGACAAGTTAAATAGAATTCAATAGTATTCAGTAGAATTTTGTGAAATATAACAAATATTTATGTTTAATTTTCAAAGGTTCGGAGAAAAAATACGCAAAAGTGATTAAAATATTGCTTTTTCAATCATTTCTGATTACAATAATCGTGTAAGGGGGTTCCAAGGGGGTTCAACTAGTAGCAATAGTTTTCTTTGAATTGGCATACAAATTACAGCAAGAAAATTTTAAATTTTCTGGAGGAAGTGTATGAACCAAAAGGATATGAAAGCCGTGCCGGCTTATCGCAAGCTGGAAATATTAAAACTGCTTCGGCAAAGTGGCATGGTGCAAATTGCCGAGCTGGCAAAGCACTGCGGGGTTTCGCAGGCCACCGTAAGGCGCGATTTAAACGAGCTAGATAAAAACGGCGCCATTTGCCGCACCCATGGCGGCGCGGTTATGGTGCAGGGCACCGCCTATGAGCAGCCCCACAAGCAAAAGCTGGCCCTAATGCAGGAACAGAAACAGCGCATTGCCATAGCCGCCACCAACTTTATTTCGGATGGCGACAGCGTGTTTATCGATTCAGGCACAACCGCTCTGCTGCTTTCCCAGCGGCTGGGGGAGTATAAAAACCTAACCGTTATTACCAACAATACCGATATTGTAAACAGCATCAACCTGCACCCCACCTCTACCTTTGTGCTTACGGGCGGGGTAAGGCGCGAGGAATTTAGCGTGCTGGTGGGCTCTATTACAGAAGATTTTATGCGCGATATTAAGGTAGATAAGGCATTTGTAGGCGCCGATGCCATTGATTCCAAAAATGGCCTTTATAATTCCAGCTTTACGGAATCGGCCCTTAAGCGGCTTATAGTGCTCTCGGGCCGGGTGCGCATTCTTATTTCCGATTCCAGCAAGTTTCAAATTCCCGGGTTGGTGCGCATTTGCGGCCTGGAAAGCTTCGATTTTATTATTACCGACGATGGTTTGGACGCCCAGAAGCGCAAGGACATTGAAGACGTGGGCGTTGGGTTGATTATAGCCTAGAGGCTGTTGCCATCCACTAAAAATTCAAAGGGTAAAGGAGAAACCAGCATGATTACTCGCGAAAAAATGTACGAAAGTGCCTTGGCAACCTTTGCAAACGAGGCCAACGCCATTGCCGAGCTTAAAAACACCGTAGACCCTAGTGCTCTTTGTGACGCTATTGAGCTGCTGGCCAATACTGCCGGCCGTATTGTGGTTACCGGCTGCGGCACCAGCGGTGTTGCCGCCAAAAAAATTGCCCAGGTGTTCAACTGCATTGACCGTTCTGCCGTTTATCTTAACCCTGCCGACGCACCGCATGGCGATTTTGGTGTTATTCGCCCCGGCGACGTGGTTATTATTATTACCAAGGGTGGCAAAACCCACGAGATGACCACGCTTATTCCCATTGCCAAGCTGCGGGGTGCCACCGTGCTTTGCGTAACCGAAAACCCAAATTCGCCGGTTTACGAAAACAGCGATTACCGCTTGCTGCTGAACACCGGGCTGGAAGCCTGCCCCTACCAATGCCTTTCCACCACCTCGGTAACGGCTGTTATGGCCCTTTTCGATGCGATTTACATTGCCATTATGCTGTACAACGGCATTGATACCGAATACTTTAAGCTGGTGCATCCCGGCGGCGGCGTGGGCGAAATGTTAAATGCAAGGTAGGAAGTAGGAAGTTTTCGCAATGAAGTACATAGTGTATGAAACCCCCGAGCAAGCCAGCCGCGCCGCAGCCAACCTTTTGGAAGAGGTTGTGGCCGGCACCCCCAAGCCACTGCTGGGCCTGGCCACCGGCGGCACGGTGGTGGAGCTTTACCGCTGCCTGGTGCAGGATTGCGCAGCCGGCAAGGTGAATTTTTCAGCTACCCGCACGGTAAACTTGGACGAATACATAGGCCTGCCCCACAGCCACCCCCAGAGTTTTGCATATTTTATGCACCAAAACCTATTTTCTAAAGCCAATTTCCAGCCAGAGAACCTCTTTCTTGTAGACGGCAGCGGCAGCATACAAGAGGAAATTAACGCCTTCAACGCCCACCTGCAAGCCAATACAATTGATATTCAACTGCTGGGCATTGGTAACAACGGGCATATCGGCTTTAACGAGCCCGCCCCTACCTTTACCTGTGCGGCCCACACTGTAGCACTAACCGACGAAACCATCCAGGCCAATTCCCGCTTTTTCAATAACCCGCAGGAAGTGCCCCGCAGTGCTATTACCATGGGCGTGCGCGATATTGTAAAGGCCCGCAAGGTGGTGCTACTGGCCTTTGGTGCCGGCAAGGCCGAGCCCATACGCCGGCTGTTTGCCGACGACGAGGTAGACCCCATGCTGCCCTGCAGCATTATTAAGCTGGCGGCCGACGCGGTTGTAATTGTAGATAAAGCCCTGGCCGACGCGGCCGGCCTGGCCTAAGCGAAACCTTTGTAACACATGTTTGGCCACAGGCTGTTGGGGGACAGCTTGTGTAGATAAAGAACCGAATAAACATAGGAGGTGTGTATGAAAACGATCCTGACAGCGTGCGGTGTAGGCTATGCCTCATCCACGATCATTGCGGAACGTGTGAAGGACCTTTTGGCCCGCAATGGTCTTACCGACGAGGTGCGCATCCTACAATGCACTCTCAACGAAGTTCCCGGCATGCTAGAGGATGTAGACTGCGTGGTAACATCCTCAATGGTTACAGGCGAATTTTCGGTACCCATGTTTAATGGCGTGGCATTTTTGTCGGGCATTGGCATGGAAGAGCTGGAAGAGAAAATTTTAGAAGTACTAAAAAAATAAGCATTTGGAGGTGCTCATATGGCGATTCTTAATGGAATTACAGGTGCATTTGGTTTTATCAG
>CAYYOY010000222.1:0-3323 GCA_964473265.1 uncultured Oscillospiraceae bacterium | reverse complement strand
TATCATCGCTGGTTTTTTTGAACCATTCTGCGATATTTGCTCCATAACGAGCCATCAGTTGTTCTGTGCGTTGGGGAATGTTCCCGTTCTTCTGCCTTATCAGCGATATAAGAACCGTTTTACGCTGGAAGTATACATTTACAATTGTGCTGCCGTCACCTGCAATGGTTTTGCCGGCTGCCTCCTGCTTTGTTTTTACATCCATCAAATAGGCATTATTTTTAAATTCCCCCGGGTTGGGCAGGGTGGAACTTGAGTTGAGGAAGCTGATATCCACATTTGCGCCGGTGGTGCCATATTTAGTTTCATGCGCAAAGTAAGAGAACCCATCGTCTTCAACGTTCTGTAAGCGGTAAACCACAGTATAGGGGGTTGCTGTCGCAGCTTTCCAACGTGCGGAAATGGTAATGTTTTCGGCAGGCATGGTGGCTGTGCTAAAATCTACCACCGAGCCACTTTTGGTGTATACCCAACCGTCAAAAATGTAACCTGGGCGGGTGGGGTTCTGCGGCATTGGAATAGCCGCGCCAAAGTGCAGTATTAGCGGCTCTTCATGGCTGCCCTGGGTTTCAAAAATAACAGTATAAAGGTTGCGCGTGTAATAAACGCTCAGCTTGGTGCTGCCGTCTGCGGCAATTTGAGAAGAGGGTGCAACCGCTGGGGCAGTAAAGCCGGGGAAGCTTTCGAGAACAGCCGTTACCGTAGAGCCGGTAGGGCCCGAGAGAATTTCTTCCTTAACCTGGGTGTAGCCATGGCCGTCCAGGTTTTGCTGCAGGTGCTCCACCTTGTAGGTCATGCTTGCAATGGGGTTATAAAAAACGTCTACAGCTTCATTTTTGGTAACGCTATCGTAAGCGAGCTCTACCACAGCTTTTTCAGCGGCATAGCCTGCAACCTCCGGGGTTGGAACGGTTGCAGTATAAGGCGCGCCGGCGGCAACCACCGCAACATAGGGCTGGCTGGCAACCGTACCGTTTTTGAAAAAGTAGTTAATGGTTACGCTGTAGGTTACAAGCTCTTTGTAGGTTGCCGTTATGGTAAGTGGTGCGGTAATGCAATCAAATTCGGCAGGGTCCCAGCCTATAAATTCATAATCTTCCAGTTGGGGGGTAGGCGGAGCCACAGCCGCGCCTTCATGTGGCACTTGCTGCTCTGAAAGCACGGTGCCGTCGTAATCTACAAACTTAACGGTGTGCAGCTCGGGCTCAGGAACTTCACCCTCGCCGCCATCCGAGGGTGCCGGCGTGTTTGCTTGGGGTATGTCTTCACCCGGCTGGGTATCCTCTTTGGTAGATGGGTCTGTAGCCTCTGCCACCAAATCGTTGTCGGGTTGGGTGCCTTCGCCGTCAGACGGAGTTACAACTGTTTCTGTTGCACCAACGTCGAGTAGGACATTCTCGTCCTGTGCGAAAATGCCCAACGGGAACATACTAACGGTGAGAAGCACTGCCAATAACAAAGCCAATGCTCTTTTTTGGAACAATTTTACCGCCTCCAGTTAAATAATCATACACTATTCAAGATATTTTTCCTAAAACAAGGTAGTACTCTTTTAGAAAAATATAATTCTACATCATCCATCTTACTAAAGAATGCGCGTCAAAAGTGTACCAAAATTTAACATAGATAAGCCAACGTTATTTCTGCCCAGCTATAGTTGGTCATATATTCTCCCGTAAAGCTGCCGATGGCCTGTGCATCCCCTTGCAAATAGCGATAAAAATCGCAATCGAGCATATCGGTAGCCACCGCCAGGCTTCCTCTGTTTTTCACCAAAACCCCTGCTGCACCCACCCCCTTTAGGGTGCGGAAAAGGTCTGAAACCAGCTTGCGAAGCTGGCTCCGCTGCGATACTGAATCAGATTTATCTTCCCACAGCACCGCCACAAGCTCTGCCATTGTAACACTTGCGCCCTTACGGTCAACCAGATAGGCAAAAAGCTCCTTGGTTTTGCTGCGTTGAAAGCGGATGGGAACACCCCCCGCAAACACCTCGAAGTTGCCAAAGCATTGCACTGAAAGGCGTTTGCCGGCAGGCTTCGCAGATAGCCCGGCAATATGGTCAAGTTCGGCTTCAATATCGGCAACGCTTGTCGGCTTTAAGAGATAACCGGCGGCATGCATCTTAAATGCTTCCACTGCATATAACGAATAGCCCGTTATAAATATAATGTGGCACGCGGGGTAAAGCCATTTTATCTGCTTGCCCAGCTGCAGCCCGTCTATTTCGCCCATGTTAATATCTAAAAACGCTACATCTGCACCCCCCTGGCTCTGCAAATGTTCAAGGGCCTGCATAGGGTCGTGAAAGGCGACGACTTCCGATATTCGTTCAATTTTTTGTAGTTTGAGCACCATACTGCTCAGTGCAATCTTTTCGTCGTCCACCACAATCGCCCTCATGCCATTCCCTCCTTGGTATTTCAATCGTCACGGTGGTTCCCTTGCCAGCCTGGCTTTTAATATCCAGCGTACCCCCGCAAATTGCAGCCAGCCTTTCGCGGGTGTTGCGGATACCCACATGGCTGCGTCCGTCAAATTGTGTCTGCATAGGGTTATAGCCTATGCCGTCATCGGCAATAGTGATAACAATTTTGCTTTGGGTTTCGTGAGTGCTGATAAGAATTGTACCTCCGGATGGCCTGCGGGTAACGCCATAGCGAATTGCATTCTCAACCAGCGGTTGCACCGTAAGTGCCGGCAGTGTAAAATTGGTGGTCTGCAGGTTGTAGGCAATATGTACGTTATCAAACCGCAGGAGTTCAATGGTAAGATAATTGTTTAAATGTTTTAGCTCCTGCTCGAAGGGGATAGGCTCTTTTTGCCTGAGAGAATCCATATTTGCACGCAGATATTTTGCAAAGCTGTTTACTACATCGGCTGCAATTGCCGGCTGTGTCTGGCATAAATACTCAATGGTGTTGAGCGCGTTATAGAGAAAATGCGGCTGTATCTGCGAAAGCATAATATTAATATTGCTTTGAATTACTTCGTTTTCCAATTGCTTTGCACGGACAAAGCCGAAGGTATTTTCTCTGAACCGCCACAGCATAGAGGCAAGCTGAATGAAAATAAAAAAGAGAAAACTGGGGCGCAGCCAGCCTGTCTCGTTTACACCCAAAGCCCAGCGCGTAATTTCTACAATGCCACCCGCAGCCAGCGGCAAAACCGAAAGCACAAAAAGCTTCAGCTCGGTTTCTTGCCGCAAGCGATACTCCCAAAGCAAAGCACCGCCACACAGGCCTATATGCACTACCGCTAAAACCCAGCCTATGCTAACAAGGTCGTAAGCGTCTATAAGTGTAGCCGAAACGGCAAGCATA
>CAYYOY010000221.1:0-3334 GCA_964473265.1 uncultured Oscillospiraceae bacterium | reverse complement strand
AGGCTTTTGGCAGGAAAACCTAGTTTTTCAATGGCCATAGCCAGCAGCGACATGGAAATTTGCTCACCTGTGGAAAGCAATACATCCATTTCGCGCTTGGAGGCACCGGGGTTAATTTCCTGCGCTTTGGCAATTAGGTCGTCAGTAGTATCGCCCTGGGCCGAAACCACCACCACTACGCTGTTGCCGGCAGCGTATGTATCGGTGATAATGGAAGCCACGTTGCGCAGCCTTTCGGCGTTTGCCACCGAAGTACCGCCAAACTTTTGTACAATTAAGCTCATACTTGTTCCCCCAACGGTTTACAAATTTGGTGTGCCGGAATTACGCGCGGGTAAAGGTCGCGCCTTGGTTGTCTATGCTGAGCATTTGCAGCCCCCAACCTTGCATTTCGTTTTGGTCCAGGTAGCCGCGCAGCTTTTCTTCAAAATCGGTACGGCTTCTGTCCACAATGGCAATGAGGGTAGAGCCTGCCCCGCTGATATACGCCCCGTAGGCACCCAGCGCATAGCAGTACTGCATAAGCTGGTCGGCCCCCTTAATAAGGCTCAGGCGGTACGGCTGGTGCAGGCGGTCGTCTGCGGCGGCACGAATATTCTGGTAATTGCCGGTGTAGAGCGAAACCGACATAAGCGCCGCGCGCGAAAGGTTGAAAACGGCATCCTTGTGGCTTACTTCCTTGGGCAGCGCCGCACGGGCCAACGAGGTTTTCAGCGGGAAATCGGGAATAATTGTAGCAAAGCGCAGGTTGTTTTTAATCTCTTGCTTTACATACCAAACCTTGCCGCCTTCCAGCACGGCGGTAACCAGCCCGCCCAGCAGCGCGGGGGCTACGTTATCGGGGTGGCCTTCCATCGTGGCGGCACAGCAGAGCAGTTCGTCGGTATCCATGGGCTGGCCCAAAAGCTGGTTTGCGCCCAGCAGGCCGGCTACAATACAGGCTGAAGAGCTGCCCAGCCCCCTTGCCATGGGAATATCGTTGCGCTGCTCTATGCGCACACCCGGCAGGGGTTTGCCGCAAAGGTCGTAGAGGTATTTTACGGTTTTATAGACCAGGTTGGTTTGGTCGGTGGGAATTTCCACCCCGTCCAGCGAGCGAATGTCTATGCTGTCATACTCATCTATATTCACCTGGTTATACATGGTTACTGCCAGACCCAGCGAATCGAACCCAGAACCAATATTGGCACTGGTGGCCGGCACTTGTATTTGTATCATAGCAAAAACCTCGTTTATTAAATATCCAGCAGGCGCAAAAGGCCCAGTGTGGCCACACCCTGTTGCTCCAGGTTTTCCACCGCTTTTTGCAGGGCTTCTTCGGGCAGGGTGGGGGTAATGCAGGCAAATTCTTCTGCAAGGCTTCCGGGGCGGCTAAGGGGCTGCAGCTCACCCAGCAAGGCCGTGGCCACCTGGCGTGCATTGGGGCCCGAAAGCCGCAGGTAGGCCTGCACCGGCTGTTTGCGTAGGTCGGCCAGCACTTCGCTGCCGCCCGGCTGCCAGTGCAGCGTGCGAATCGTGCCGGTGGCACGCACCGCATCAATAATATCGGAAACCACAGCCGAGGCAGTGGGTAGCTTGCCTGCACCCTTGCCGTAGAATACTACGTCGCCGGTGGCATCGCCCCGCACCAGAATACCGTTGAACACGTCGTCCACGCCGGAAAGCTGGCTGGTGTGCGGCACAAAGGCGGGGTATACGGTAGCCAGCACCTTGCCATCAGAGGTTTTATAGGTGCGGCCGATAAGCTTGATAACCCCACCCCAGTTGCTGGCGTATTGTACATCCTCGGGGGTAATTTGGGTAATGCCCTGTGTATATACTTCTTCGGGGGGAATGTGTTTGCCAAAGGCAATGTCGGCCAGAATGCATATTTTGCGGCAGGCATCGGTGCCTTGCACATCGGCAGAGGGGTCACGTTCGGCGTAGCCCAGTTGCTGGGCGGTTTGCAGGGCGGCTTCAAAGCTTGCGCCCTCTTTAATCATTTTGGTTAGAATAAAATTGGTGGTGCCGTTTAGGATACCGGCAATTTCATAGATTTCGTTGGCACCCAGGCACTGGTGCAACGGCTTGATGATAGGAATGCCGCCGCCTACACTGGCCTCGAAGAGGAAGTTTACATTCTTTTGGGCGGCAATGGCCAGTAGTTCGTCGCCACGCTCTGCCACCAGCTCTTTGTTGGAGGTAACCACACTTTTGCCGGCCTGTAGTGCTGCCTTGGTAAAATCGTAGGCGGGGTGCAGGCCGCCCATGGCCTCTACCACCACCGAAACCTCGGGGTCGGCCAGAATGGGCTCGAAGCTTTTTACAAAGCAGCCGGCGTAGGGCAGTTCGGGGAAATCGCGCAGGTCGAGAATATAAGCCAGCGAAATTTCATCCTGGGCCTTGCGCTGAATGCTTTCGCGGTTGCGCTCCAGCACTTCCACCACGCCCGAGCCTACCACGCCATGCCCCAGCAATGCAATTTTTTTCACGTTTGTACCTCCCGTGTGCCTGCCCGCAGCAAGTGCGGCGGCTGTATCTCTATTGAATTGTAATTGGCATTCCATTAGCTTGACGCTACCAGCCGCACCTCTACCACACCGGCAATGCCGCCAATGCGCTGCAGCAACTGAGCATCGTCTACAAGCTGAGGGTCAATACGCACCGAAAGTGAAACGGCGGCAACGCCATCCAGCGGTAGGTTCTGGTTTACGGTTAGGATATTACCGCCATCGCGGTAAAGCTCGTTCATTACAGCCGAGAGCACGCCCGGCTCGTCTTCCAGCATGGCATAGAGCGTTACAATGTTTTCGCGCAGCGATTGCCCGGGGCTGTGCACAGCGTCTTTATATTTATAGAGCGCGCTGCGAGAAATACCCGAAAGACGGGCGGCCTCGCTGAGGTTTTTGGCCTTACCCTGTGCCAAAAGCCGCTTGGCGGCTACCACCCGCTCAAACACTTCGGGCAGGACAGATTTTTCTACCAGCAGGTAGCGGGAAGAATCGTTCATGGCCATACTCCTTTGCGTAACTGCGGTGCAGGCGCAACGCCAAATTTTCCACTACTCAAAAACGGTTGTAGCGTAGACAACTACAAATATAACACGATTCCCCCTGTGCAACAAGTGCAAATTCCTCTAAAATCCAGTCATTTTTGCTGAAATTCATTTAATACTATATACTGTACCCCGTTTGCTTCAAAATTCAACGCTTTTCAGATATGTGCATACAAATTATAGTAATTTATTGATTAAAACTTATATATTTTATTTAATCTGCTGGGTATGGTCGTAGTTTAATTAAACGCACAAGCTAGGAGGGCTGAATATGACACCGCAGCGCAAGCTAAATGTGCT
>CAYYOY010000220.1:0-3366 GCA_964473265.1 uncultured Oscillospiraceae bacterium | reverse complement strand
GCCCCAGTGGCGTCACGGCGGTATCGCTCTGGGCCCCAAGCCCCGCGATTACAGCTACAACCTTAACCGCAAGGTAAAGCGTCTGGCCTTCCGTTCGGCCTTCTCGGCCAAGCTGCTGGCAGGCGAGCTGATGGTAGTAGATAAAATTGCATTTGAAAGCTTTTCCACCAAGCAGATGGTGGGCATGCTCAAGGCCCTGAATGCCGACAGCAAAGCGCTCATTGTTCTGCCCGAGGCCGATAAAATGGTGGTAAAAAGCGCCGCCAACATTCCCGGCGTAAAAACCGCTGTGGTAAACGCTATGAATGTATACGACCTTATGAATTGCAACAAGCTCATTCTGGCAGGCGCGGCACTGGATAAAATCGAGGAGGTGTACAGCAAATGAGAGCACCCCAGGACATTATTCTCCGCCCGGTAATTACCGAAGCTTCGATGGGTGGCATTGCACAGAGCAAATACACCTTCCAGGTAGCCACCGACGCCGGCAAGATTGAAATTGCCAAGGCGGTGGAAAGCCTCTTCCCCGGCACCAAGGTGGCCAAGGTAAACACCATGCATGTGCGTGGCAGGCTCAAGAGAATGGGCCGCAACGCCGGCTACACCGCAGCCTGGAAAAAGGCCATCGTCACACTGGCCCAGGGCAGCAAAGGCATAGAATTCTTCGAATCTATGCAGTAGGCCCGGCTAACGACTAAGAGGAGAGTGAAAACGCTATGGCAATAAAGTCATTTAAGCCGGTAACACCTGGACGCAGGCAAATGACAGTAATAGACTACAGCCAGCTTTCCAAGGTTGCACCGGAAAAAAGCCTGCTGGAAAGCCTGAAGAAACATTCCGGCCGCAACAGCTACGGCAGAATTACCGTGCGGCACAAGGGTGGCGGCAACCGTCGTAAATTCCGCATCATTGATATGAAGCGCAATAAATTCGACATTCCTGCCAAGGTGCTTACGCTGGAGTACGACCCCAACCGTTCGGCCCATATTGCACTGGTGCAGTATGAGGACGGCGAAAAGCGCTATATTATTGCACCCCAGGGCCTTGCCGTGGGCGACACAGTAGTTTCCGGCCCCGAGGCCGATATTAAGCCCGGCAACGCCCTGCCGCTTACCTCCATTCCCGTGGGTACCTTCGTGCACAACGTAGAGCTTTACCCCGGTAAGGGCGCCCAGCTGGCACGCGCCGCCGGCGTAATGGCACAGCTCATGGCCAGAGAAGGCGGCTTCGCGCTGCTGCGTCTGCCCAGCGGCGAGCTGCGCCGTGTACCCCAGGGCTGCATGGCCACCATTGGTCAGGTAGGCAATATCGACCATGAGAATGTTTCCATCGGCAAAGCGGGCAGAACCCGCCACATGGGCATTCGTCCCACCGTGCGCGGCTCGGTAATGAACCCCTGCGACCACCCCCACGGTGGTGGTGAGGGCAAGAGCCCCATCGGCCGTCCCGGCCCTGTAACCCCTTGGGGCAAGCCGGCACTGGGCTACAAGACCCGCGCCAAACACAAGGCTTCTGACAAGTATATTGTCAAACGCCGCAATGCCAAGTAAGCAGCTGAAAGGAGGCAAACTCAATGAGCAGAAGCCTGAAAAAGGGCCCGTTTGTCCAGCCTAAGCTGCTGGAGCGGGTACGCCAGATGAATGAGAAGGACGAGAAGCGTGTTCTAAAGGTTTGGAGCCGTTCCTCCACCATATTTCCCGATTTTGTAGGCCACACCTTTGCCGTGCACGACGGCCGCAAGCATGTGCCGGTATACGTTACCGAAGATATGGTAGGCCACAAGCTGGGCGAATTTGCACCCACCAGAACCTACAGGGGCCACGCAGGCGCCAAGAAAACGGGTGCGAAGTAGAAAGGGCCGAAAGGAGGATAAACATGGAAGCAAAGGCATATCTAAGACATCTGCGCATTGCACCGCGCAAGGTTTCGGTTGTGCTCGACCTCATCCGCAATAAGCCGGTTCCGCTGGCTGCGGCTATTCTTAAGAATACCCCCAAGGCTGCCAGCCAGCCGCTGCTTAAGCTGATGAATTCGGCTGCAGCCAACGCTGAAAACAACCACGCCATGGACAAAGCCGGGCTGTATGTTGCCCAGTGCTTTGTAACCCCCGGCCCCACGCTGAAAAGAATGCATCCGCGGGCACAGGGTAGGGCATTCCGCATACTCAAGCGGACTTCCCATGTAACCATAGTGCTTAAGGAAAAGGAATAGCTGAAAGAGGAGGGTAACGATGGGCCAAAAAGTAAATCCCCACGGTTTACGCGTGGGTGTAATTAAAGACTGGGACAGCCGTTGGTTTGCTCGTGACGATGCTTTCGGCGATATCCTGGTTGAGGATTACAACATCCGTAAGTATCTCAAGAAAACGCTCTACGATGCAGGCATTCCCCGCATTGAAATTGAGCGCGACGCAACCCGTGTGAAGATCAACATCCACTGCGCCCGCCCCGGCATTGTAATAGGCAAGGGCGGCCAGGAAATTGAAAAATACCGTGCACGCTGCGAAGCTTTGGTAAACAAGGGCAAGGCCGAGGGCGAGCGCAAGCAGGTATTCCTCAATGTGGTAGAGGTGCGCCAGCCCGATAAAAACGCACAGCTGGTGGCCGAAAGCATTGCAGCTCAGCTGCAGAACCGTGCTTCCTTCCGCCGCGCCATGAAGCAGGCCATTGGCCGCACCATGAAGCTGGGCGCCAAGGGCATTAAGACCATGGTTTCCGGCCGTTTGGGCGGTGCTGAAATTGCCCGTACCGAACGCTACCACGAGGGCACTATTCCGCTGCAAACCCTGCGTGCGGATATTGACTACGGCTTTGCCGAAGCCCACACCACCTACGGCCGTATCGGCGTAAAGGTGTGGATTTACACCGGGGAGGTTCTGCAGGACGTTAAGCGTCAGCCCCGGAAGGAAGGAGGCGGCAAGTAGATGCTTCTGCCGAAGAGAGTTAAATATCGTCGCGTGCACAGAGGCCGTCTCACAGGTAAGGCCACCCGCGGCAACTTCGTTGCCTATGGCGATTTCGGCTTGGTAGCTACCGAGCCTGCTTGGATCACCTCCAACCAGATCGAAGCCGCCCGTATCGCCATGACCCGCTACATTAAGCGTGGCGGCCAGGTTTGGATCAAAATCTTCCCCGATAAGCCCATTACCGAAAAGCCGGCCGAAACCCGCATGGGTTCCGGTAAGGGCAGCCCGGAATACTGGGTAGCCGTGGTTAAGCCCGGCCGGGTAATGTTTGAAATTGGCGGCGTTTCAGAAGAGCTGGCTCGCGAGGCTATGCGTCTGGCCATGCACAAGCTGCCCGTGAAGTGCAAGATCATCAAGAAGTCTGAGCAAAAGGGGAGTGGAGAATAATGAAAGCGCAAGAG
>CAYYOY010000219.1:0-3372 GCA_964473265.1 uncultured Oscillospiraceae bacterium | reverse complement strand
ACGATACATACCTTTCCCAGCTCTATAACGGAGGAACGGCCAGCGGTGTAGTGGTAGGCAACGCCCCCAAAGAATTGCCGGCAACCGGCTACCAGTTAAATTTTACAATTCTAGAACCTAGAAAAATATTGCCCGATACGGCAGATTATTGGACAAAAGTTGCCAACGAAATGATAAAAAATAGCGAAGGCAAAAATGTAACCAGAAGGAACCCGCCGGTAGGCTTCCCCGCATGGATTGTAAAAAGGGTGCTCCCCGGCAACAAGTACAACACGGTTCAGGTGCAAATTGGCAATACCTACCGTTGGACCTTCTACGGACATACCATGAACGGATATATCCCCCCCGAAACAGTGTACTACCCGCTCGAGGTAGAAGATACCCCCAAAACCATTAATAATAAGGCGGCAAGCCTTGTGCCAATCCATTATAAGTCGCGCCAATTCCGGCTAATGGTCGATTCAGAGCTTTACGGAGATGTAGGCTTTGGCGTAAATCTCTACTGGGCTGAATTGCCACAAGGCAAAGACTACAACTTTTTTTACTACAACCCCGATACAAACCGTCTGGAATTTGTAAGTGAAGCATTAATGAGCACCGACGGTAGCTGGGCCGAAGGCCTTTTCAAAGAGGTGAAAAAAGGCACCTATATCATAAGCAATATGCCTGCAGCCCGCTAGAACCAAGAGAATGATACGGAGGTGCAATAGCAACATGAAAAGTAAGATGTATATAAAGCGCTTTGTGGCTATCCTTTTAACATTACTAATATCGCTGCAGGGGTTTGTATTTGCAGAGGTAAGCGAAGGTACAGGTACAGCTTCCCCCCCTGTTTCTAGCGAAGCAGAAGCGGGAACTCCCCCCCCGGGGGTGCAAAATGGCCCCGAAGGGGAAACAACTCCCCCCGCCCCCGAAGGGGCAGAAGCCCCCCCGGAGGGGGAAGGTGCTTCTGCGGCGGGTTCGGAAGGTTCTGTTTCCAACGAAACGGAAACCGAGCAAGAACCAGAATATTCCGACGATCTCATCATTAAGCAGGAAATAAACCAGGCATTGGCAGAAGCACAGCTAATGATGCTTCTTGCCACACCCATTATACCCGATACCAGTTGGTACAGCGCAGGCCCAACAAACTTTTACCTCAGCACGCCTGCGCAGCTGGCAGGCCTGCAGCAGCTGGTTGCAAGCAACACCGCCTTTAATGGCGGTGATGGTATGACATTTAACCTTACAGCCCCGACCATCAAGTTGGGTGGCAACGCAATTTGCATTGGCACAGCGGCAAGCCCCTTTAAGGGTAGCCTTATCGGCCGGCCGGTATCTTCGGGCGGAACCACCATTACAGGCCTTGTTCTGGACGAAGGCACCGAAAACCAAGGCCTTATAGGCTATGCCGACGGCGCAACCATAGCCAACATCCGGGTGGAAGGCACGGTGGTTGGCAACGACAATGCCGGTATACTATTGGGCAAAGGTGTAAAAACCGTGGTGCAAAATTGTGGCTCTTCTGGCACTGTGGTGGGCACAAGTAATATTGGTGGCCTGGTAGGGGTATTGGATGCGCCCAATACTACTGCTAACGGCCTCTCTAACAGCTTTTCTATTGCTACGGTGCAAGGGGTTGCGAACGTTGGTGGCATGCTGGGCGAAGGAGACAACCTTAGGGTTTATAATTGCTTCTCTACAGCCAACGTAAAGGGTTCTGTAAACATTGGCGGCTTAATAGGCTACCTCGATGCCAATTCTGTTATTTCACATTCTTCCGCAGGCGGCAATGTGTTTGCACAAGGCGCCGCCGGCGGGCTTTTGGGCAGAATGGAATCTGTTACTCCGGCATCTGTACAGCATTGTTATGTGGCTACCAGAACCACTGCCTATTCCGATTCCGGCGGTATTATTGGCGTTTTGAAAGGCGGCAGTAGTATAGAGAATTCTTATTTATCGGGCAGCATTACAGCACCCGACACAGCCAATGGTTATATACACCCCGGTGTAGGGTATTATCCTGGTGGTACACATTCAAATAGCTCTCGAAATTGCGTGGCCAGAGCCAGCGGCAATGAAATTAGCCGTATTGACGGCAGCCCAAGTACAGAAACCCTTAACCGCAACTTTGAGGCAGGCCCCATTGGCCCCAGCGGATATATGGCCTTTCTACCCCAATTTCAGGCCAACCCAAATGGGAACTATGCCGACGGCTTTACACCCGTGCTTACGGCGCATGTAACCGGCCCTCTTTTGCCAGAATTTGCCCTATATTCTGAACTGAGCACCGTGCTTGTAAACATTCCGGCAACAGGCAAACTCAACCCCAATGCAACAGGTAAACTAATACTAAACACAAAGGCAAATGCCCCTATTACACTGCCGGCTTTTGAAGGCGGTACTTGGGCTGTTTCGGCAGTTAGAACAGACGGACAAAATGTATCGGCTAAATTTTCTGTTAATTTAGACAACCAAATACAGGCGACAGAATATATGCCGCTAAGAACCACTTTGCTTCTTTCCTACACAGCCCAAGATCTCGTATATTCCTATAGGCTTACGATTGACGACCAAGGTGTTTTAGTTGATAAAAACTTGCAAGCCAATACCCCTGGGCAATTTGTGCAAAGCCAGGGCGCCGACCCAACCGCGCCACAGTGGACAGCCATGCCCAAAACCGACCCGCTTTCCGATTATATTCCTAGAATAATTACCCATGAAGTGGTGGAAAAGAACGTGGCCGGTGGCTTTCAATTGTATGAATATGTTGAGGGAACAGGTTGGTCTACTGTCCTTAACGGTGCAAGTAATAAAGCAAATGTTACGGCGGGCACAATTGTAACTATAGACATTAACCCTTCCGGCGGCCTTAAGTTCGGCACAAAGTACAAGCTGGTATTTGGCAACTTGCTTCGAGATAAAGCCACGATACCCAACTACGCCAATACTACATACTACTTTATTACCAAGCCCAATAAGGACGCACGCATAGCCTTTTCGCATAATCCGCCAGCAAACCCTATGAACTACAGCCTTACCGACCCTGCATTTAACGCAACAGAAACCGTACATGTAGACCTTTATATGGCCCCCGACATTCTGGAAGGCATTACGGTATACAATGAAACACCCTTTCAGCTGGCTTATGAAGACCCCGGCAAAAATGTAGAAGTAACATTGGTAAATCCTCCATACATTAGCGGCCATCCTGCCCAGTTGGATACTTTCTACACGCAGGCCGGCGAATATAAGGTGGAATATAAAAACCTTATAGATGCGGAATCGGGGATGCTTATTAACAATGCGGCAAACTTCAAGCTTACAAGAATTTACAAAGTTTCAGAGCCTATTATTATCAACGAAGGAGGCAATAGCACAGAAGAGTTTTCA
>CAYYOY010000218.1:0-3384 GCA_964473265.1 uncultured Oscillospiraceae bacterium | reverse complement strand
GCTGGAGTTTTCGAACACTGGCTAGGTAAAGTTTGAATTTGTTAGCAACGCCAATGCAGCTGAAATTTGCAAGCGTGTCTGTAATTTCACGCCAAAGCCGCCGCAATTGCTGTGCAATTGCGGCGGCTTTTTTGCGGCTGGCAAACAGCCGTATGGGGGTACAGCTCCTTACCGCTCTATGGGTGTGTTGTGCACCCTTCCAAGGGCATGCTGCAGCAGGTCGCAGCCTTGTTCCACATCTTGTATACAGCAGGTTTCTGCCGGGGTGTGGGTGTAGCGGCAGGGTATGGCAAGGTCTATGCATTTTACCCCTTTGCCCATAAACTGAACATACGAAAGGTCGGTAAGAATGCCTACCGAAGCATAGCGCTGCAGGCCAATATTCAGGGCAGCGGCGCTTTCTTCCAGCAGCTTTACCATACCGGGGTGGGCAATGGTGCCGTTTAGGGTGCCTCGGCCATGGAAGTTGAAAAGGCTAATGGCAGGGCCCTTGCCCAGGAAAACATGGTTAAAGCCCTTAAGGTCGGGCGTGCCGCCTTCTATTGCAATATCAATGCAAATTGCAATATCGGGCTTAATATTTTGGGCCACCACCATGCCGCCACGCAGGTTAAATTCCTCCTGCACGGTGCCCACCAGGTAAACGGTGTTCTTCACCGGGCTTTCTTTCAGGCGGTAGGCCATTTCCACCACCATGGCGCAGGCCACCCGGTTGTCTATCGAGGTGCCCGAAACCAAATTGTTGCGCAGTTCGCGGAATTTTGGGGAATACACCACCGGCTGGCCAACGTCTATGCCCAGAGCCAGTACTTCCTCGCGTGTTTTTGCGCCGATATCCACAAACAGCGAACTGTATTTTTCAACATGATATTTTTCTTCCGGGGGGGTAATGTGGTGGGCCTTCATGCCAATTATGCCGTCTACCATGCTGCCGTCGCGGCACTGCACCTGCACATCGGTAGCGGGCAGCACCTTTTCGGGTATACCGCCCAGGCGTTCCAGCCGCAGAAAGCCCTCGGGCTCAATGGAGCGGACAAGAAAGCCCAGTTGGTCCATATGGCCAAACACCATTACTGTGGGCAGGCTGGGGTCGCCTTCCACCTTGGCAATGCAGTTGCCCAGTGCATCCTGCTCTACGGGGTAGCCCAACTTTTCAAAATGCCCTTGCATATAGGCCGCCATTTTTTGTTCGTAGCCGCTCAGTGCCGGAATAAGGCACATTTCCCGCAGCAGTGTTTTAATTCTCATGCTTGTGTGCTCCCATACATTATTTTGCCGTTTACAAAGTGGCCTGTGGCACACGCATGCACCCAGGCCACTTTACGCAAAGCTATTTTACCCAAAAAATGCTCTGCCCATTACCGCATGGGTTACGCCTGCCTGGTGCAGGCTGGGCAGCCTTTCGTAGGTGATGTTGCCGTCCAGCCATAGCTGCACATGTGGCGCGGCGGCACGCAGGGCTCTGGCTTTTTCCAGCACTTGCGGAATGAAGCCTTCGCCCATGCCGTCGGGTTCTACCGTAAGCAGCAGCAGGCCGTCCAGGTCATCCAGCAGGTACGGCAGGGCTTCGGCCCCGGTGCGAGGGTTTAGGGCAATGCCGCACCGCAGGCCCAGCTGTTTGGCCATGCCAATAAAGGCCTTGGGGTACTCTAGTGTTTCCATGTGTGCAAACACAATAGAAGCCTGCAGCGCCGCCGCGTGTTGCAGCCAGGGCTGCCAATGGTGTGTCATAAGGTGGAAAGAAAAAGGTAGGTTGGTAGCGCTGCGCAGAGCGCGCACGGTTTTCAGCCCAAAGGTAATATTGGGAATGAAGTTGCCGTCTTCAATATCAATATGTAGGTCGCTGCATCCTGCATATTGCGCCTTACGGGCTTCATCCTCCAGCCGCAGCTGGTTGGCCGACGCAATGGAGGGCGAAATAACAATTCCCTCTTGCTTCACAGCTACTACCTCCCTACCCTGCTGGTTTACAAAGGCTTCCTACTTTTTAGCGGTTTGCTCTACCTTTGCGGCCTTTGCGGGTACCCAATCGTAAAGCTTGTATGCCAGTACATTTACAAAGTAGAAGGTAAAGCCAATGAGGCCGGCGCACAATACAACGCCAAGGTACTTAAGCTTGAGAATAACCGAGATAAGCCATGCAAACATGTTGCCCGCCGAAAGCGCGGTAATGCCGGCTGCGCCTTCGGGAATGGGGAAGCCTGCGCCGGGTGCCGCTGCGGTAATCATGGGGCCAAAGTAGCTGGAAAGTGTCATAACAATAGCGAAGATAATGGTACCAGAAACCAGTGTCTTCCAGAAGCTGCCACGGTGGATAGGGGTAGCCATGGAAACAAAGAAAGCGGTAGCGGCTAGGTCGGCCAGGGGCAGCGTGGTGTTCCAGGGCATGACGATAGAAAGTACAATTACAACAGGAATGAGCAGCACCGAAACAATAAGGGTGTTGGGGTGGCCCAACAGCACTGCGGAATCGAGGCCTATGTAGAATTCGCGGTCGGGGTGTTTCTCGCGCACATACTTGCGTACAGCGTCCGAAACCGGCAGCAAGCCTTCTACAATAATCTTAATCATTCTGGGTAGCAGCAGCATGAGCGCACCCAGCTGCACGCCAAGGTTCAGAGCCGTCTTAATTACTTCGCCGGCTCCTGCGGTATAGTCGGCACCTGCCAGGCCCAGCAGCACACCCAAAATCAGGCCAATTACAATGGGTTCGGCAAACAGCGAAGCCATTTTACCGGGGGCGCCTTTGGCCTTTTTGCCTTCGCCCTTGGCCGAAGGGGCCACAAGGTCGTATATTTTATCCAGCAGCAGGAAGAGCGGCACGCTGGAAACAGCAAAGCCCTGCGAAATTGATACGCCCGGCATGCCAAATTCGTCCTGCACGCGCTTGGCGGTCATATCAGCGATAAGCAGTGCCAAAATGGAGTGTGTTGCAGCACCGATTAAGCCGTAAATAATGGCTTCCGTCTGCGAAGCACCGCCGGCCAGTGAGGCCACGGTTACCACCGAGCCGGTAAAGGCCAAATGCCAGAAGTTCCAAATATCAATGTTAATGGTTTTGGTAACCTTGGTAATGATAAGTA
The DNA here is from genome assembly GCA_964473265.1 of uncultured Oscillospiraceae bacterium. Taxonomy (GTDB): domain Bacteria; phylum Bacillota; class Clostridia; order Oscillospirales; family Ruminococcaceae; genus Heteroruminococcus. Next base: position 301 of record CAYYOY010000218.1, on the reverse strand, counting down.
AAAAGTTAAGCAGGATGATAAAAGGAATAATGTAGGTACCAACCTGGGTGCCAAAGGCAACTACTACCGAACCTCCGCCGCCTACATATTAGTAGTGGCGATTGAAGTTAAATTTATCGCGCAGTGCGTCGGAAATAGGAATCATATATGTCCAAATGATATTAAAAACCAGACCCATGCCAATGAAACCTGCGCCTACCACCAAAGCAGAACGCAGCGATTTTATAAGACTTAGCCTGAAGCAAAGGCCGATGGCAAATATGAACAGGGGGACCATAACTGCCGAGCCCATGCTGCTGAT
>CAYYOY010000217.1:0-3393 GCA_964473265.1 uncultured Oscillospiraceae bacterium | reverse complement strand
AAACCATACTTAGGAGGAAATGTTATGTATTCTCGTACCACTGTTGTAAAAAACAAAACCGGGCTGCATGCCCGTCCTGCTTCCGAATTCATTGGGGCCGCCGGCAAATTTAAATCTAAAATTACCATTAAACGTGTTGACGAGGATGAAGACGCCAACGCAAAATCCATTGTTATGCTGCTCTCTCTTGGCCTGGGCCAGGGGACAGAAATTGAAATTACCGCCAAGGGCGAAGACGAAGTAGATGCCGTAGATACACTCATTGCACTTATTGATTCCGGCTTCGGCGAAGAATAAGCGTATTCTCAGGTGTTCGGCCTGTCGAAGCATTCGGCAGGCCGCAACGCCGTTCAATTACGAAAACAAACTGCCATGTGGCGGTTGAATATATGCCAGCGGTAGGCCCCGGGGCCAACATGCCGCAACACACAAAAAAGGAGAGGTAACCATGGCCAAAGCAAAATCTGGCACAAAGCACGATAAGCAGCTTTTGCAGGAAATGATGGAAAAAATGATGATCGGACGTAAGTTCGAAGAAAAGGTACAGTGGCTCTTCGCGCAGGGTATGGTACACGGCACCACCCACCTGGGTATAGGGGAAGAAGCAACCGCAGTGGGCACACTGTTGGCCTGCAGAGAAGACGATTACATGCTTGCCACCCACCGCGGCCACGCCCAGGCCATTGCCAAGGGTGTAGACCTCAACCATATGATGGCAGAAATTCTGGCCAAGGCTACCGGCGTTTGCAAGGGCCGTGGCGGCTCTATGCATATTGCCGATTTTGATAAAGGCATTCTGGGCGCCAACGGCATTCTGGGCGCCAACGCTCCTCTGGCCTGCGGTGCCGCCTTTACCAGCAAACACAAAAAGCAGGACCGTGTTTGTGTCTGCTTCTTTGGCGACGGTTCCTCCAACCTGGGCGCCTGCCACGAATCTATGAACCTGGCTTCTGTTTGGGGCCTGCCGGTTATGTTCGTCCTCATCAACAACACCTATGGCATGTCCACCCATATTTCGCATGTAACCAAGGAAACCGACCTTGTAAAGCGTGCCATTCCCTACGGTATGCCCGGTTATTCCATTGACGGCAACGACGTAATTGAAGTATACGAAACCGTTAAGGCTGCCCGTGAATATTGCGTAAAGAACGGCCCCGTGCTCATTGTAGAAAATACCTATCGCACCTCCGGCCACTCTAAGAGCGACGGTAACCTCTACCGCACCAAGGATGAAATTGCCGAATGGAAGGCCAAGTGCCCCATCCACCGCTTTAAGGATTACCTGCTGGAAAACAAGCTTTTCACCGAGGACGAAATTAATGCAATGGATGAAAAGACCACCCAGCTGGTAGATGCCGCTGTGGAATTTGGCAAGAATAGCCCCGAGCCGGCGCTGGAAACCGTGCTGGAAGATGTTTACGCGTAAACCCCTAAGTTTGGAAAGGAGCGGCTTATTATGGCTATGAGAGAAATAACATATGCACAGGCAATTAAAGAAGCAATGTCCGAGGAGATGCGGCGTGACCCCGACGTCTACTTCATGGGCGAAGATATTGGCGTTTACTGCGGTGCCTTCGGCGTTTCGGGCGGCATGCTGGAAGAATTTGGCCCCGAGCGCGTTATTGATACCCCTATCTCTGAAATGGGCTTTGTAGGCACTGCCGTGGGCTCTGCCGCAACCGGCATGCGCCCCATTGTAGAGCTCATGTTTTCCGATTTTATGTCGGTATGCTTCGACCAGATTATCAACCAAGCCCCCAAAATGCGCTACATGTTTGGCGGTAAGGTAAAGGTGCCCATGGTTTTGCGTACCCCTTCGGGCGGCGGCACCGGCGCTGCAGCGCAGCACTCGCAGTCCCTCGAGGCTATGCTGGCCCATGTGCCCGGCCTTAAGGTGGTTATTCCTTCCACCCCCTACGACGCAAAGGGCCTGCTGAAGAGCGCCATTCGCGATGATAACCCCGTTATGTTCCTGGAGCAAAAGCTGCTGTACCGCAAAAAGGGCGAGGTACCCGAAGAAGAATATACCATTCCGCTGGGCGTGGCGGATATTAAGCGCGAGGGTAAAGACGTTAGCATAGTAACCTATGGCAGAATGGTGCACATGTGCCTGGACGTTGCCGAAAAACTGGCTGGCGAAGGCGTAGAGGCCGAAGTAATCGACCTGCGTAGCATCTCTCCGCTCGATACCCAAACTATTATCAACAGTGTGCTGAAAACCAAGCGCCTTGTTATTGTACACGAAGCTGTGCAGTTCTGTGGCCTGGGCGGCGAAATTGCCGGCACCGTTGCCGATAGCGAAGCTTTCTACTATCTGGATGCACCCATTAAGCGCGTTGGAGCCGCCTATGCGCCCGTTCCCTTCAACCCCAACCTGGAACGCGAAGTGTTCCCCACACCCGAAAAGATTTACAAAGCCGTTAAGGATGTTCTTTAATCGCGGCTGCAATATAGCCTGAAAGGAATGGCGAGATATGGCAATAGAAGTATTCATGCCCAAGGCCGGCATGGCCATGGAAGAAGGCAAGCTGATTCGCTGGCTGAAAAACGTGGGCGACTCTGTGGAGCAGGACGAACCCATTATGGAGATTGAAACCGATAAAATTACCATGGAAGCCGAAGCCCCCGGCGCAGGCGTTCTGCTGGCCAAGCTGTACGAGGACGGCAGCACCGTACCCGTGCTTACCACCCTTGGCTACATTGGCAAGCCCGGCGAGCAGGTTCCCACAGCGGCGGCACCCGCAGCACCCGCACCCAACGAGCCTGCCGTTGCACCTGCACCCATTCCCGGCGCAGCCAATGCCGAAGCACCCTCTAACGTGCTTATCAGCATGCCGCCCGAAGCTCCGGCAGCAAATGCCAACGGCATTGCCGCCACCCCCTACGCCAAAAAGCTGGCAACCGAAAACGGCGTAGCTCTGGCCGAAGTTGCCCCCACCGGCAAGCACGGCGAAGTTACCGCCAAGGATGTAGAAGCCCGCGTAAAGGCCACTCCGCTGGCCCAGCGCATTGCAAGCGATACAGGCGTAGACCTTTCGGGCGTAACCGGCAGCGGTTTTGGCGGCAAGGTAACGCGCGACGATGTTCTGGCAGCCGGTGCGGCCGCCACCCCCGCTGTGGGCGAACGTCGTCCGCTGGCTGGTATGCGCAAGGTAATTGCCGAGCGTATGCTTGCCAGCCACCAGCAAATTCCCGTGGTTACGCAAAACATGCGTGCCGACGTGGGTGCGCTGCTGGCACTGCGCAGCCAGCTGAACGAAGGCCGCGAAGCGAAGATCTCCATTAACGATTTCGTGCTTAAAGCTGTGGCTAAGGCTGTCAGCGAGTTCCCCGGCGTGCGCACTGTTATTGAGGGCAACGAGCTGATAACCAAGCCCCAGACCAACATCGGCT
>CAYYOY010000216.1:0-3439 GCA_964473265.1 uncultured Oscillospiraceae bacterium | reverse complement strand
GTGCAAAAAATAGTTGCCGTAGCCAGCCTGTTCTATTACACTGCGAGCGGCTGCATCTACGGCTTCACCCGTCTGCCCGGCGCGGGCGGCTGCCATACCGGCCTGTTGGGCCTGTAATACGGTTTGGTATACCTCTTGCTGTAAATCGCTTACATGGCCCAGGGCAAAGGTGCGGGTCATATCAGAGTGGTAGCCGTTCACCTTACTGCCGAAGTCTATGGTAATAAAATCGCCGGGTTCAATGGGCTTTTCGCTTGGGTGGCCATGTGGGCGCGAGGTGTTTGTGCCTGAAAGCACAATAAAATCGAAGGCTGGGCCTTCGGCACCCATTTTTCGTATGAGCAGCTCCAGTTCCAGGGCAAGCTCCAGCTCTGTGCGGCCGGGCTTTACAAAATTGAGCAGCTCTGCAAAGGCGTTATCAGAAATTTGCTGTGCCTTGGCGATATTTTTAAGCTCTTCGGGGGTTTTCACCATGCGCATTTCGGCAATGGTGTTGGCAAGGGCAGGCCCGGTTGCAATTTCTACCCCCGGCAGGTTTTTTTGCAGAGCCGCAAAGCGGGCCAACGTTACATAGTTGGCCTCCACTGCTAGGGTTTTTACGCCGTGTGCGGCTAGAATGCCCGCAAGCTGCGCAGAGGAATTTTCTTGCAGGGTAACGGTAAAGCCCTGTGCACCGGCTCGCGCAAGCTCTACATAGCGTGTGTCTATAATCAGCTCGCAGTGGTTGCGTGTAACCAGCAGGCTTCCTGCTGTAGTGTGCAAGCCGGTAAGATACCGCCGGGAAATATCGCTGGTAATCAGCGCGGCGTCGGCGCCTTCCGGTAGCTTGCTTTGCAGTGTTTGCAGTCTGGCAATGGACATGAACGGTTCTCCTCGTGCGAAGTGTGGGTATATTTAACTTGCCTACTAGGCCAGGATATCTTGGAGTGCTTGGTCAAATATGCGCATCATTTCGGCGGCGTCCTCGGCCTGCGTACCGGAAGACTCACAAATAAACACCGGCGTATACCCTCTTTGCGCAACCAGCTCGGCCAACGGCTCGAATTCCGGGCCATAGAGAGTATCGGCAAAGGTAAGGTGCTGTTTTTCACCGCCCTGGGTATATTCTATTTTAGAAAAGTGTGAATGAAAATTACCAGCACGTTCGCGCCCTAATGCGTTTTCAACTAGATCTAGCAGGGCGGCGTAATCGGCCTTGGTTTTCAGGCTACCTTGCGTACGGGCGTTGATATGCCCGAAATCAATGCAAGGCAACATGCGCTCATCTAGGCTGCAAAGGGTAAGAACCTCTTCCAGAGTGCCCAGCTGGTTCATTTTGCCCATGGTTTCAGGGCATACAATTATATCGCTATAGCCCTGTTCGTTCAGGGCGGCTATGGCCTGCCTAAGGGTTTGGCAAGCAAGTGCCATGGCCTCGCTGCGTTCCATTTTGGCGCAGGCACCGGCATGCACCACAATGCGCTGGCCGCCCAGAGCTTTTATCGCCCGGGCCGATTCTAAAATATACCGAATGCTGTTCTGCCGTTTTTGCTCTTCCACGCTGGCCAACGAAATATAATAGGGAGCGTGCAACGAAAGGGCAATTCCCTTTTCCGCAAACAGCGGGGCAAATTCTCTGCCCCTTTCGGTAGAAAGGCTGACACCCCTGCCACATTGATACTCAAAGGCGTTGAGGCCAAAGCGTTGCAAATAACCCGGTACCTGCGAGGTATGCTTAAAGCCCATATCGGCAAAGCTTTGCGAGTTGCCGGCCGGGCCAAAACGTATGCTCATACTCTGCCTGCCTTTCGTTTGGCTCGGGCCACAATGGGGCCTTCCAGTAGCCGCTTCAGGCGTATTACCCACCATTCGTTGTTGCTAAAAGGTTCCAGCAAAACAGTGGTAATGCCCATGCGGTTGCCGGCCAAAACATCGGTAAAAATTTGGTCGCCCACCAGTGCCACCTGCTCTTTTTTCAGGTCCAGTAGCTCTAGGCAACGCAGCACACCCCGCCGCATGGGCTTTTTGGCAGAAGCAACGAAGGGAATATCCAGCGCCTTTGCCAAGGGTGCAATACGCTTATTGGTATTATTCGATATTAATACCAATCTTATGTGGTGGGCTCGCATTTGCTCGATCCAGGCTGTAACTTCCCGTTCTACTTTTGGGGAATTATCGAGCGTAAGGGTATTGTCCACATCCAGCAATAGGCCGGCAATGCCCTGCTGCTGCAAAAAATCGGGAGAAAGCTCAAATACCCTGCGACGAAAATGGGTGGGTATTAACCAGGCCATGGACGGCCTCCTTCCGCAACTATGCTATAGCTATAATTGGACAATGAAAAAGTGGGCAAAAATGCCCACTTTTTCAAAAAGAATTACTTAAACTTACGCTTACGAGCCGCCTCGGACTTCTTTTTGCGCTTGACAGAGGGCTTTTCGTAGTGCTCTCTTTTGCGAGCCTCTGCTAGAACGCCGTCTTTGGCGCAGGAGCGCTTAAATCTTCTCAGCGCGCTGTCAAGAGATTCGCTGTCTTTAATCCGTACTTCTGCCATTTCCTTTCCCTCCTCACGCCTTGCGGCAGGGAATACAGGCCAGCAGCAGGAAAAACCCTGCACCAACCTGGCGCAAGCAGCCAAACAGCTGCAGCGCAAGGTACAAATACCGTTTTATATTATACTATATTACCAAAAGCAAAGTCAATAGCCGTTGGGCAGGTTCGCACTGCATTTTGCGCCAATTATTTCGCTACAATATTCAGCAATTTGCCCTGAACGTAAATTTCCTTTACTACCTGTTTGCCTTCCAGCGCCTCTTGTACGGCAGGCTGGGCCTTAGCTTGCTGTACAGCCTGGGCCTGCGGGCAATTGGCCGGTAACACAAGGCGTGCTTTTATTTTGCCACAAATCTGCACAACTATTTCTACATTGGCGTCCTGGCATTTTTCTTCGCTGTAGCTGGGCCACTGTTGGGCACTGGCAAGGCCGTTAAAGCCCGAGGTTACCCACATTTCTTCCGCCAGGTGGGGCGCAAAGGGGGAAAGCAGCAGCAAGAAGCATTGCAGCTCGGCCTTGTTAATGCTGCCATTTTCGTACACCTCGTTTAGCAGGGACATCATAGCAGCAATGGCAGTGTTGAACTTAAGCTGTTCAATATCTTCGCCCACTTTTTTTATGGTTTTGTGCAGCGGGCCTTCCAGCTCGGGGGAATATTCGTTGCCGGGCTTCAAAATTTCGCTCAGGCCATGTATACGTTCCAGGAAGCGCTTGCAACCGCGAATAGAGGTTGGGCTCCAAGGGGCGGATTTTTCAAAATCTCCAATGAACATTTCATACAGGCGCATGGTATCGGCACCGTATTCCTCGATAACATTATCGGGGTTTACCACGTTCCCGCGAGATTTCGACATCTTTTCGCCGTTTTTCCCCAAGATCATGCCGTGGCTGGTGCGCTTGGAATAG